>JACQGJ010000393.1 GCA_016199605.1 Armatimonadota bacterium
AACAGAAGCAATGCATCGTTGGCAGGACCAAACCTACGGCAGATACGTTGGCTGGCGGGTAGCGTGCTGAAACGCCGCCGTCGAGTCGCAGTTAGTTCGTGAGGGCTCCCAGTCATCGGTCCTTTAGCAGCTAAGCGCAAGAACTCGCCTCAAGAGTTTGCCCGAGAGGCTTTTGCGCTCTTCGCCCGTCGGTCTCTCTGAGGGACGGAGGACTGACTACGGGTGGCAGATAACTCTCCTTCCCCGGGGTGGTGAATTCACTTTGCCAGCAGTTCTCGCTCGCCTCTTCCCAGTCCGTCGTCAGGACTTGGGACGCCTCATCCCCTGTTTCATAATCTACTTCCTGGTCATTGCCGGTGTCATCTTCGGACGGAATGCCAGAGACTCCCTATTCCTCAAAGAAATCGGAATCAAATGGCTTCCTTGCATGTATATCGCGAATGCCTTCGCGGTGGTGCTGTGCTCGCTGGTCTATACCGCTTTTGTTGACAAGATCCCTCGATCCGTCTTCGTGACGATCTCGTCCACCCTTTTCATCGGGGCCCTGTTCCTGAGTCGGTTCATCCTCCAGTCCCATGCCAAATGGTTCTATGTCGTCCTTTACATGATGGTGCAGGTTATCTGGCTGCTTTCGGTGATGCAGTTCTGGACTTTTGCAGGCGACCTGTTCGATACCCGCGCTGCCAAACGGCTCTTCCCGGTGATAAACATGGGGGGATTACTTGGCATGGTGGGCGCAGGCTTCGGGGGCAAACCCCTGGTGAATGCCCTGGCGGATTGCATGGGCGCGGGCGTGGGAACGGAAAACCTGATCGCCGTGTGGGGACTTCTGCTCGTTTTCGCGACGCTTCTTTTCCTCTGGATCGGCCGCCGCTATGGCAAGCCTCCCGCTCCGCAAGGACCTCAGATCGCCGGACCGAAGAAGAAGGAATCCCAGGTGGAGAACCTGAAAGAAGGATGGGGGTATCTCCGAGGCTCTTCTCTGATGAAGACAGTGGCCCTCATCACCCTCGCCCAGTGGATCGTCTTCACCCTCGTCGACTATCTCTTCAATGCCGAGACGAAGATTCACTTCCATAATGATAAAGACGCCATGACGAAGTTCTTCGGAACGTTTCGTGGTTTAGCCGGTCTTACGGCGCTCCTGATTCAGGTGTTCGCCACCAGTCGGCTCATATCTCTGTTCGGCGTCGGCAAGACGATCCTGGCGCAACCTGCTTTCCTGATCCTCTCCACTGGCGCCATGCGGATGGCATACGGATTCTTCACGAGTTGTGTGGCGAAGTTCGGAGACCACGTGCTTCTCTACACGATTCAGGAGTCTTCCTACCAGCTTCTATACAATCCCGTGCCCCTGGACCGCCGCGGTCGCATGAGGGCCTTCGTCGAAGGCTATATCAAACCGATCTCAATGGGGATCGCCGGTGTTGTGTTGGTGATCGCAGCCTGGAAGCTGCCGAAGGAACAATTGGCGACCGTCTCGATCGTCCTCTCCGTGGCATGGTTCGTTCTCGCGCGCCGAGTGGGCGCGTCATACTTCAACGCTCTCGTCGGCAACCTCACTCAAGGCTCCGATGTCCGCGACATGACGGCGCGACAGCTCAGCCAGATGAGGGATGAGCAAACGACGACCGTGCTGCTCCGACAGCTTGAGGTGGAGGACGAGGAAGCGGTCATCTTCGCCTTGGAGATCATCGGGAGGATCCGACCGCACCATGCGCGACAAGCGGTTGAGGCCAAGCTGCGACACCCCTCTGAGACTGTGCGCGAGGCTGCCCTGAATACCCTTGGAAGGATGGAGGCGAAGAAGAGCGTCGAGGCCCTCTTCCCATGCCTTTCCGACGAATCGAGCAAAGTCCGCGCTGCTGCCGCGCGGGCGCTGGGGATGATCGGAGAGGAAGTGGATGAAGAACGCCTCACCCCCCTGCTCCTCGATCCAGTTGAGGAAGTCCGGGTAGAGTCCATGGTGGCGCTGACGAAAACAGCCTCCCTCGACGGCATCCTGCTGGTGGCGGAGAGAGTTCGAGAGATGCTCAAGAGCGACTCCACCGAGGACCGTTCCACTGCCGCCCATATCTTAGGGCGTCTCAAGACCCGTCATTTCACTCCCTCCCTGTTGCCGCTGGCAAGAGAATCCGATCCGAGGGTTCGCATGGCCGCCCTGCGAGCCTTGGGAGAGGCCGGGGATCCGCGAGGGCTTCCGGTGATTTTAGCTGCGATGGAGGATCGATCCTACCGGTACCGGGCGCGCAAGGCCGCCTTGAACACCGTCGATCGTCACAAGAAGGCAGGCACCAAAGCGGTCATCGAGGCCCTCAAAAACGAGACGCTCCCCTCGGCCCAGGCTCGCGGACTGGAGATCCTGGGGCATTGCTCGGGAGAGGGAGTTCTCCCGTTGTGTCTCCAATACTTGCACGATACCAGCGCTGAAGTGCGATCGGCAGCGCTGGAGGCTTTGTCCACGCGATCGGGAAGAGGAGGCGCCCCGCAGGAATCGACGGTATCGGAATTGACGCAATATGCCAGACTGGAGATCGTGGAGCTCTACGAGGACCTGCAGGTTCGCGCGCTGCTCGAAGCGTCTTTCGGTCCTGAGAAGATGGGTTTCCTCTCCGAGGCCATTGAAACGGACAACATCGAGACGCGCTATCGGATCCTTAACGTCATCGGGCTGCTCACGGATCGGGCGGTAACTCGCGCCATCAGCCGCAAGCTGCATTCTGCCAATCCGCGTGAGAGGTCCGACGCGATCGAGGCCCTCGACAGCCTGGGGTTGCCGGACATCGCGCGACCGCTGATCGCGACGTTGGACCTTGCGGACTCCGCCGCTACGCTAACGGTGTGTCGGCAGGTGCTTGGGGAGAACGTGCCCGACGAGGTGGAATGCCTGCGAGTACTGCTGAACCACGCTTCCGTTCTGCTTCGAGCGGTGACGACTTTCTTTCTTGGGCAGCACAAGGTCAAGGGAGGCCTCCCCGACCTTATCGTGCTGCTCCAGGATCACAGCGGGCTGGTGAGAGAAACGGCGCTCGTCTCGCTGGCAGCGCTGGAGCCTGAGAATCTCAACGACCTCGTGGAACCGCTGCTGGCCGATCCGTCGCCGCGGGTTCGTTCCGTGGCTCAGCATTTGTTGCAGCCTGATGGACATGAAGGAGAGAAAGTGATGCTATCCACCATTGAGAAGATCCTCTTCCTGAAGACGGTTTCCTTCTTTAGTGAGCTGAATGGGGAAGAGCTGCGCGACCTTGCAGACCTCGCAACGGAACAGGACTTTCCGGCGGAAACAGTCCTCTACAAACCCAACGATGCCGCCGATAGTCTGTACGTAATCATCAGCGGCCACTGCGTCGTCCAGCGCGATATCAACGGCGAGACTCACGAAATGGCGAGTCTTGGCGCGAGGGACTACTTCGGAGAGATGTCTCTGCTTGACGGAGAGCCCCACACCACGACTGCGACCCTGACGGAGGATTCAAGTCTTCTCAGCGTGACCAGGGATTCGTTCCGCGACCTCATCAAGGAAGACCCTGACATTGCTTTCGACGTATTCAAAGAGCTGTCTCGCCGCCTTCGCCAGCAGCGTGACATGGAAGAGTTCCGACATTTGGACGATGGCTCGGCACAACCGGTGCATGGCTTGACGGGATGACCGCCCCTCGTGGTCTGCCGCTTCCATCCCGCCCGTTCCCGCGCGAGACCTTTGGGCGAAGACGAAGTGCTGTGACGACGTACTCAACGACTATACTCGTCACCGTTGAAAACACCCCCTCACCCCGACCCTCTCCCCCGATGGGGAGAGGGCAGGGCGAGGTGGAAAGGTGGATTTTCAACGGCGACGAGTATAACGAAACCACTCTCCGGTGCGGCCCGAGGAACTCGTCCAACAAGGAAGCCGCGTTTTCCCCTTCGCATCCTGGCAAGATTACACGCAAACGGATGAGAGCACCGCGAAGCTCTCCGTGGACGAGTTCCAAGGTTCCCCGTTGATGCTCCGAGATTATTCCCGTCGGCGGGCGCTGGGGGTCTCCGTCCTTCTGATCTTCTTGCTGATTACGAGCGTCCTCATGTTCCGTGAAGTGTCGGTGCGACTTCCCAGGTATTCGGCTTGTCAACAGCGATTAGCCCGCCTGGAGCATCGAGTGAGTCAGGAGACGGCGTGGAAGTTGGAGGACCGCGCGGAGGGCGACGATTCGCGGCCAACCGACTCGTTCCTCATCCAACTGGAGTTTGCGCGTTTCCGTCTGACCTCACTTCGCAGGGACAAGCTGCCGAGGCTTCAGAAATTCCAGTGGACCCTCGGGGGCCTTGAGAAGGACTACAAGGCCCTCCAGCGCGGACGCGATCCCTACCTCAACCGCAAAGGGATCCTGCTGCGGGCGTACTATTCGGATATCGATGGCACACTCCAACCTTTCTCCCTCGCCATCCCCCGAGACTACACCGGCAAGAAATCGTGCCCTCTCATCGTCCATCTCCACTCTCACGGCTGGTTCCGGCCTTTCCAGGGACATCCGGCCCCCAAGGTCCGGGGCGCGATAGTCTTGTCTCCGCACGGTCGAGGCAGCACGGACTACATGTTCCTCGGCGAACAGGACGTGGTGCACGCGATTGCCGTCACCAAACGTCTCTACAACATCGACGGCGACCGTGTCTACCTCATGGGTCGGTCGATGGGGGGCACGGGCTGTTGGCACCTCGCCGTGCGTCACCCGGAATTGTTCGCCGCTATCGCGCCGACCTGCGGCAACACGGACCACTCGGTGTGGGAAGAGAAGTGGGCCGGGAAGAAGAGATCGGACTCGGGCCAGACTTCTGAGAAGTCGATGGTCCCCTTGAGAGGCTTGATCCAGTCGGCCCTCGATCCAATCACCTATGCCGCCAACCTCAAGAACGTCCCCGTGTACTGCGCGCACGGCGCGAGGGATACCATCGTGCTCGTCGAGCATTCCCGGAACATGGTGCGTCGATTGCGAGAGGTCGGAGGCGAAGTGAAATACGCGGAGTTCCCCGAGGCCGATCATGGCGACTTCCCGGATTGGTTGTTTAAGGACCAGGTTGCCTGGCTGTTGAAGCACCGACGGGCGAGGAGCCCTGTGCCCGCAAAGATAACGGTTGGCGACCTCCTGCCCTGGCAAAAGGAGCGAAAGCCGGGACCCGTTGAGGACGCCTTCCTTTCCCGTTTTCTTGTCATTTACGGGACTTCCTCGGAAGACTCTATCGAGAACCTTGTTGCCAGACGTGAAGCAGAGCAACTCGTCCACGAATGGAAACGTCGATACGGCCACCCCTGCCGCTGCAAGAGCGACAAAGAGGTCACGGAGGAAGACACACGGGACAGTAACCTGATTCTGTACGGAGGTCCCCAGCAAAACGCAATCTCCCGCCTGTTCGAGAAGCAGGCTCCCCTCAAGATATCCGACCATGCGATAAGCTGGGGCGGTGCGCCGAGGGAAGAGACCGTAGTCCCGTGGAGGACACGACACCATGGATATCAGGGCGACGATCTCGGCGCCAAGTTCTGCTTTCCCAACCCCCGCAACAGCGAGAGGTACATCGTTGTTTTTGCAGGGACAACATGGAGAGGGCTGTTCCAGATCAACCAGCGGTTCGGCAACTGGTTCGACTGGGGCGCGTACGACAACCGCAACTGGTTCGACTATGCCGTCTTCGACAGCCGGTCCGTTGACCCGGAGGGCTTCCTCGCCGTGGGTTTCATCCGTTCGAGCTGGCTGTTC
>JACQGJ010000062.1 GCA_016199605.1 Armatimonadota bacterium
GCGAAGGAGCCGTCAGCTCCCGACAGGATTTGCCGAATTGCGGCTGGGTCTCCCTCTGCCTTCCGCAGGGCTTCCACCTCGTCCGGCATCAGGTCCACCTTGGACGAACCTTGTCGCAGGATCGAGCAGATACCGGTTTCGGGGCAGAGCTCAATGTTTAACTCTTCGGACATGTCGTCTCCTTGTGCCTACTCGGCAAACTTCTTGGACAGGTATTCGGCCACACCTTCAGCGGTCGGTTTCATGCCTTCTTGTCCCTCTCGCCAGTTGGCCGGACAGACCTCGCCGTGCTGTTCGGTGAACTGCAGGGCGTCCACCATTCTCAGGGCCTCATCAACGTTGCGTCCCAAGGGAAGGTCATTGATGACCTGGTGACGCACAACGCCTTCTTTGTCAATCAGAAAAAGCCCGCGCAAGGCGACGGAATCGTTGAGGAGCACGTCGTAAGCGCGGGCAATGCTCTTGTCGAGGTCGGCAACCAGCGGGTAGCCAAGTTCACCCAACCCGCCCTTTGCGACCGGGGTCTGGCGCCACGCGCAATGGGTGTAGTGAGAATCCACGGATACTCCGAGGACCTCCGTGTTCCTTTTCTTGAATTCCTCCAGCTTGGTGTTGAATGCAAGGATCTCAGACGGACACACGAAAGTGAAGTCGAGCGGGTAGAAGTAAAGAATCACGTACTTCCCCCGATACGACGACAAGGTCACGTCCGCGAACGAGTTGTCCGGCATGACCGCTTTGGCGGTAAAATCAGGTGCTTCCTTCGTAACCAATGTTCCCATAGTTTTCTCCTTTTGTTTTCTTGTTGCTGTTGGTGGCAATACTCGTACGCGTCTGGCAGAAATGTCACAAGGTGGTTGCTATCGTAGCGATGCTGCGGCATCTTGCTCTTGGTCGGTTACCCCATGTGAACCGGATGCACTCAACCTCCTTTCCTCTCACGTTCCGCTCGGGCTCGGTTGGTTGATTCAGGAACCCCCAGCGTGGCGCTATTACTCAATCATGATGGGGCGGGAGACTCTCCCTGTCAAGACTACATGACGCTCAATCTCCAAGTCGACATCGACTCCGGCGTATGGCAGCAGACGAGGCGGGGTTCCCTCCAACCCAACGCTGGCAAGCGACATGGCCCGCTTTCACGCGTCTTTGCTTTGACCATGCGGGCAGACGCGGGTATACTTCGGTGGTCCGAGGACACTGCCATAAGGAGCCGAACGGTATGGAATGGAAGGTGGCGATCGTGAGATGAGAACGACAACCGGCTCTTCAGGGGGGCGACCCATGATCATGTCGGGAAGAGGAGTCGTCGCCTCGGGGCACTACCTCGCGACAGAAGTCGGAGTCGATATCCTGCGACAAGGCGGCAACGCGATGGATGCCGCAGTGGCTGTCGGGTTTGCGCTCACCGTCCTGAAGCCGCATCAGAACGGGATCGGCGGCGAAGTGCCGATGCTGGTCTACTCCTACGAAGACCAGAAAGTGTGGGCGCTCAGTGGGCATGGCATCGCTCCTGCCGCGGCAACTCTCGCCCGTTTTAGTGAGATGGGCATCACGCTTATCCCCGGAGATGGTTTTCTGCCGGCTCTCGTCCCCTCCTCTGTCGCGAGTTGGCTGCTGCTCCTGCGGCGCTTTGGGACGATGCGACTCATTGAGGTCCTATCTCCAGCCGTCGGTCTCGCCCGTGACGGATTTCCGATGTATGACGCTCTGGCGGGAAGTATTGCCGGTTCGGCGGAACGGTTCCGGCAGGAATGGCCCTCTTCTTCCGAGGTCTTCCTCCCAGGGGGCAAACCCGCGCGAGCCGCAACCCTCTGGAAGCAACCCGACTGGGCAGCCACCTTTGACCGGCTGATCGTTGCGGACCACCGCTATGACAGCCGCGAGGAGGGACTGCGCGCAGCCTACGACGAGTTCTACCGAGGTGAGATTGCCCACAGAATCGTCGAATTCTGCCGCTCGACTTCGATCCGCGATGCTTCGGGAGAGTCTCATCAGGGCCTGCTCTCCCTCGAGGACTTCCAGGAATATGAGGCGAGGGTTGAAGACCCCGCGAGCACGTCCTACCGCGGACTTGTTGTGCATAAGTGCGGCACGTGGACCCAGGGGCCGGTTCTGCTTCAAGCCCTCAACCTCCTCGAAACTTTTGACCTTGGGTCGATGGGTCACAATTCCGCGAACTACATCCACACGGTCGTCGAGTGCATGAAGCTGGCGTATGCAGACCGGGAGTTCCACTACGGCGATCCGGACTTTACTCCCGTTCCTCTGGAATGGCTTCTATCCAAGGAGTATGCCCGAGACCGCTGCTCGCTTGTTGATTCCAGCCGCGCGTCCTTCGAGCTGCGACCTGGCGGCTTTCCCCCCCTTTCCGCCGGCAGCGTTGCAGACGTGAACGCCGCCTTCGCCCTGAGCGCGGGAAACGGGACTGACGGGGACACAACAAAACTGGAGGTCGTGGATGCAGCAGGCAACATGGTCTCAGCGACTCCGAGCGGCGGCTGGCTGATGTCGTCCCCCGTGGTCCCCGGCCTGGGATTCCCCCTCGGGACGCGAGGTCAGATGTTCTCGCTGGTGCCTGGCCACCCCAATGCACTGGAACCGGGAAAGCGCCCACGCACAACCCTGACCCCCTCCCTTGCGACAAAGGAGGGCCAGCCTTATCTTGTCTTCGGCAGCCCCGGCGGTGATGCCCAGGACCAGTGGGCGCTCCAGTTCCTGCTCAACGTGACAGAGTTTGGCATGTCACTTCAGGAAGCAGTCGAAGCGCCGAC
>JACQGJ010000388.1 GCA_016199605.1 Armatimonadota bacterium
CTTCACGGGTCGCGGGAATCAGACCTCGCGGGGTCACATAGACATCATTGCTCCCCGTCTCCAGAACGTCTTCCACGGGGCCCACGTGCTCTCCTTCGGTGGTTTCTACGATCATCCCGAGGAGGTCCTTGACGTAGTACCGGCCTTCCGGAAGAGGCAACATCATCTTTTCGGTGATGAACAGCCGAGCTTTGCGGAGGGCCTCGCCCGCGGTGCGATCCTCGTAACCTTCAAACTTCAGGAGAACGTACTGTTGATGCCAGCGGGAGGATCGAATTGTCTCGAGACGCCTCTTCCCGTCGGCTCCCTCTACACAGAGCGTCTTGCCAGCAGCAAAACGTTCCTCAAAATCGGTGGTGGGCGCTACTTTGATCTCTCCGGCGAGACCGTGCGTTCCCGCCACCTCTCCGACGAGGATGTTCCAGAGACTCAAGTCCTGACCTGCGTCGTCCATGAGACTCGCCTATGCCGTGCCATACGGAAGGGGCTCGCCCGAGGACTCCTCTTCGCTGTCCGCCGGTTCTGGCGAGCCCAGTTCCTGACCGAACACCGTCGGCAGCCTGCCGCGCGGAGAGATCTCTCGAATCTCGACGATCACGTCGTCACGAACGACGACCTCGGCGTTGGCGATTTTCTCTTCGAGGATGTCGCCGATCTCCACCTCCACCCAGGTTTCGAGAGTTCCTTGAACAAACTCGGTTCCCAAAGGCAACTGCTGCACCTGCTCGATGCGGGTCAGGATCTCCTCGCGCATCGCCAGCCGCTTTTCTTTGTCTTCCTCCAGTTGTCGACGAGTGGACATCGCCTTTGCGAGGTCCCTCTTCTGGAGATCCTTCAGGTAGCGCTTTCCCTGGAACTCCATCTGCTGGTCTTCAAGCTCGATGCGATCCGCCGCTGCCCGCAGCTCTCTCACAAGCCTCGCCTTGAACGCCTCAGTGATGATAGCCTTCACCGTCACCGGACGCTTCACCTTCAAACCCACGATATTCCCCCAGCCCTCTAAGGCAGAATCTCGACGGAAACTCGCCGGCCATCTTTGATCGACGCCGTTTTGACGACCGTCCGGAGAGCGTTCGCGATCCGCCCCTGTTTGCCGATGACCTTCCCCAAATCCTCAGGCGCGACCCGAACCTCATAGATACTGGTCCGCTCACCATCGATTTGCTGAACATCGACCTGATCGGGGAAATCCACGAGGGCCTTCACAAGCATCTCAACTAACTCTTTCATGATTCACCTTCCGTTGATAGATCGCCCACCCAGGCCTACCAGGCAGACGCACCAGTCGGTGACCGCCCTACTCCGTGACTTGAGAGGCTTCCGCGGGGCTGGACTCCGGCGTTGGCGCCGCGGGGGCGGCGGCTCGGAACTTCTGCCAGATGCCCTGCTTCGCGAGCAGACTGCGCGCCGTCTCCGTGGGCTGAGCTCCTTGCCGCAGCCACTTCAGAGCCTTCTCTTCGTCGATTACAATCAAAGCCGGCTGTCGCAGCGGATTGTAATGGCCGAGGGTCTCGATGAACCTCCCCTCTCGGGGCGACGCCGATTCCGCGACAACGACTCGATACGTGGGCTGGTTCCTACTGCCCAATCGTCTCAAACGAATCTTGACCACACTTCATCTCCTTTCCTTAGCCAATTGGAATCTGAAACCCTTTCGGCATGCGCTTCCCGCCGCCGAGTTGCTTCATCATCTTCTTCATTTGACGGAACTGATTCAGCAGTTGGTTTACTTCCTGAACCGTAGTTCCGCTTCCCAAGGCAATACGCCGTCGGCGACTACCGTTCAGTAAGTCGGGATTGCGCCTCTCCACCGGAGTCATCGAGTAGATGATGGCTTCGGTGTGAGCCATGCCTTTCTCATCAACTTCCAGTTTCACGTTCTTGCCGACGTTCAAGCCGGGGATCATCGACAGTATCTGGTCCAGCGGCCCCATCTTCTTGATCTGCTGCAACTGCTCCAGGAAATCATCGAAACCAAACTGGTTGGTGCGGAGCTTGCGCTCCATCTCCAAAGCCTGCTCCTCGGTGAAAGCCTCTTCTGCCTTCTCGATGAGGGAAAGGACGTCCCCCATCCCGAGAATCCGGGAAGCCATCCGGTCCGGGAAGAAGGGCTCGAAGGCCTCGAGCTTCTCACCGATCCCGGCAAATTTAATCGGCTTGCCGATCACTTGGCGGATCGACAACACGGCCCCGCCGCGAGCGTCGCCGTCCAGCTTGGTCAGGATCACACCGTCGAGATCGACCACTTTGTCGAACTCCGTTGCCGCGTTCACTGCGTCCTGTCCGGTCATGGCATCGACAACCAGCAACGTCTCGTGTGGCTTGACCGCCTCCTTGATCTGCCGGATCTCGTCCATCATCTCCGCGTCGACGTGGAGCCGGCCCGCGGTGTCGATAACGACGGTATCAAAAGCGTTCGACCGGGCGTAAGACAGAGCGGCTTTTGCGATGTCCGCGGGCGCAACCCGCTGTCCCATGTCGAAAACAGGGAGGTTCGCCGACTTGCCGACCTGCCGCAGTTGCTCGATCGCAGCCGGACGGTAGATGTCGGTCGCGACCAGCAGCGGCTTCTTCCGTTCTTTTGTCAACCACACTGCCAGCTTGCCGGCGGTCGTTGTCTTCCCCGTTCCCTGCAAGCCAACCAGCATGATCACCGTCGGCGGCTGTTGACTGAACCGGATCAGCTTTTCTTCCGTTCCTCCCAGCAACTCAATCAACTCGTCGTTGACGATCTTGATGATCTGCTGGGTGGGATTCAGTCCCTTGAGAACGTCCTCGCCCACCGACTTCTGGCGGATATGATCTACGAACTCGCGGACGACTCTGAAGTTGACGTCCGCCTCGAGCAAGGTCAACCGGAGGTCGCGCAGCGCCGCTTCGACGTCAACCGCCGTGACGACCCCTTTGTTCTTCAGCTTGCTGAACGTATTCTGAAGCTTGGAGGTAAGTCCTTCAAACATGCTCAAAACCTGCGCCTAAGTATAGGCGGTCGCCCGACATTGGTCAACGGAGGACTCATGACCGTGTGCATTTTCCAAAATGAGGTTTGGC
>JACQGJ010000411.1 GCA_016199605.1 Armatimonadota bacterium
GGCACCCTTCGCAACCACGATCACCGCTTCGGCCCGTCCGCCTCTCGCGATGGTCATTGCATGCGAGGTTGTAACACCGGCAGCTAACGATAGGACAACAACAGGAACCGCAAATTCCAGCATATCGAACAGTACCCCCTGCCTGTAGGACGACTCGGACTCGCAGAGTCCGCATACTCAGTTTGGGCTACTTTCTCCGAATACGGAGCAGCCTCGGCTCCATGGGCGCAAGGGCGATTCGACTCAGGTCAACGTCCTTGCCGCTCAGCAGGTCAACCGCACGACCCGACAAATGCAGTCTGACTGTCTCGGCTTGCTCATTGTAGCTGATCATCGGGACATGCAGGTCGCGACGGCAGCGAACCACACGATACTCCACGCCCCAGGCATCTCGTTCGCCGAGTGCCTCCGTGAGTTTCACAGTTTCAAGCCCTCCCGAGATCAGCACCGGCTTTAGTGCCCCCATCATTCCCCGCTCGTCGAGGTCCGCCCCGATACGCTTCGCAGTCAGCAACGACTTTGGCAGTGGGCGCGGGCGGTGGTATTCGTCCCATCCCAGACAGTCGCGACCCACCATGACTACGTGCCCACCCCGCCGGACGAACTTTTCAAGACCTGCCATGGCACTCTCCCGCACGTGCGTCGCACGAGGAAGGAGGATCCAGTCCACACGGTCGTTTGCCTTGGAGAACTTCCCGGTCGCCAACTGACGCTCGCTAACAAAGGTGACCGGCTGTCCCATGAAGGTCAGGGCCGTGTAGACAGATCGAAGCGCCTGCGGATAATCGCTCTGCTCCCAGAAGACCGAAGGTCTCGAGTAGAGAAGCGCCACTTTCGGCTTGGCAACGTTGATGGCCGCCAACTCTTCACTCAGACGGTTCATGTCCAGCATGGCGCGATCCGCGGCGTAGATGTTGGCGGGGCGGAAATAGATCTGGCCCTGGCTGTCTCCAGTCGTCCAACACTCCCAGACAAATATCGCCGTCGCTGCCCTGTGGTGCAGCGCGCCCTGCCAGACTGCGGCGTATGTTTGGGCCGGCGGAATGCTCTGCGGACCGAACGGGACCGGGATGGGATGATTCTCGGAATCAAATACCGGCTGGCCGCGGAAGGAATGCAGCAGATCGTAGTTCAACGCCTGGCTCCGCCACCAGTAGGCCTCCGGTCCCTCGTGCGCCGGAACGCACGGCCAGGCGTCGCTGTCGGCCAGGTCCGTGAAATCGCTGAACAGTTCAGGGTCCGGGACCGGCACAAAAGATTGGTCGCCGGTGACGTCGAGTACCCGCAAGGCTTTTACGTGCGTCAGCGCCCGTGGGGCGATGGACTTGATGATCCCATTCATCCAGCCGTGCCAGTCGGCGAAATGCTGGTGGTTGAAGGTCACCCAGTCGTAGTAGGCACGGCGGGTCTCAAGACCGTCGGGCATACCGACGGCAGGCACAGGCACCCCATCGAAGCTCTGGTAATCGGTCTTGTAGAGGGCGTTGAGCGCGCGAATGGTGGGGTGATGCCTTTTGAGCCACTCGATCCAGAGAGGACGGCTGTACTGGTCACGTCCGCTGTGGAGGTACTCCGGCTCATTCGACAGGTAGAAACCGAACAGCGCGGGGGAATCCTTCACCACCGGCACGTACATTCTCAGCCACCGCTCGATGACTTCACGCGCTTTAGGATGATCGATGTTGTAGTTGATGAAGCCTGCCGGGGTGGTGGACATGACATCGGGAGCGTCCTTGATGGCCCAGTCCGGCATGATATGTGGCGCAACAGCCAGATCCATCATCACACCGTTGTCGGCGGCTGTTTGAAGCACCTTGGGGAGGTCCTTCAGTTTCTGTAGTGGTGTCCAGTCCGGCCCGACAAAGGCGAGGCTCGGGGCGTTCTGAAGCAGTGTGACGCCCAGGTTCCGCCACTCCGGCA
This sequence comes from Armatimonadota bacterium, assembly GCA_016199605.1. Lineage (GTDB taxonomy): Bacteria > Armatimonadota > Abditibacteriia > CG2-30-59-28 > CG2-30-59-28 > JACQGJ01. The sequence continues at coordinate 1,921 of JACQGJ010000411.1, forward strand.
ACATGTCGGTCGTCGTGTTGAACGCGCTCGCGGCATAGTTCATGTAGCCGGAGAGCCAGTAGGGCCGCCGCGTCACTTTTTTCGAATCGCCGATCAGGGTGGGGACGAACAACAGACCATTGCGTATGACGATCCGCCCACCCGCGGGTCGCGGCACAATCACCGGTGGCGCCCCGTTCTGCAACGCGTTGATCCGCTGTTCGGTCCAATCCAGAACCTGCGTGACTTCCTCGCTTTGCAGGCTGGCCCATTCAAGTTCCTTGCCCGCGGGTCCACCAGGGACCGGACCAGGAAAGCGTTCCACGACGGCCAGCCCCAATCGGACGTACGAGTCTTTGCCGGGCGCCGGTTTATCTGCGATGAACTGTCGGGTCCTCCCCACTCGCGACGGAATGTCGGCAAACTTCGCGGTGATCTTCGGTGACGGTTCCGCAGCCCCGGACCTCTGGACTGTCACTAAGGCCAGTAGCGGCATTGACATGCTCAGGGGGATGCCAAGAACCCTCGACCAGCGCAAACCCTCGGTTCCACCTCGTACCTGATTCATTCGAGCCCTTCTGTTTGTGTTCAGACTAACGCAAACGAATACAGAGAAGCGTCGCGCATGAAGAAGCGCAGGCGCAGTGAGCCACCGTGCGGGATGTCAGCGCGCCCCTTCCACGTGATAGTAGCCTTTGTGCTATCGCCTGAAAAAGTATTGCACGCTGCTCGGCTGCAACCCTCCAAAACGCGCTCTTCCGAGTCAGTCGCCTCTACCTGAACGTAACCGCCGTTGCCGCAGGTTGCGTTCAAGACAAGCTGTCGCCCCTCTGTCCTCAGGTCTTTGGTTACGAGAACGCCCTCGCGGACGGCCCCGGCATCAACGGAAACAAAACCATCGAGCCTCATCTTGGCCAGCCCGAGTCCGTAGCGGGCCGCCTCCACGTTGTGCGCTTCAGGAACATCAAGGCCTTCATACAGGCCCATCATCCACCAGTCGTGGTGACAACTTGCCCCTCCATAGAACACGAAGGACTCATCACCCATCGGAATGGGGGGGCTCGAAATATTGACCATGCAATCATCCCAGGAACCGGCGCTGGTGGTTAACCACGGTTGCCGCTGGTTCAGTTGATACCATCTCCAGCCATCGCGACTATACACCAGCCGGACATCAATGGTATTGGACACCTCGTGCAGCACATTGACCAGACCCACGTAGACTTCTCCCCTCTTGAACTGCACCATTCCGTAGTAACTGTCGTCCAGGTTGTCCTCCTGCGCATCGGGTGTGAGGATGCACTGGGGACGAGACCAGTGGATCAGATCAACGCTTTCCGACTGAAAGACCCTGCGCTTATTCATGCGGGCCACATCATGGGGAAAGGTGGGAGGGAAGAAACTATTGGTTCTCGGCCGCCGTTCATCGTAATGCACGCTCAACATGCCAGCAGCACGAGTGAGGAATCTATAGATGCCGCTGTCAGCATCCACAAAGAAGGTGTAGGCATCACCGAGACCGTTTCCGTGCTGGCCATATCTTGGCAGCTCCTTGGAAGGGGTCCATTTGATTCCGTCCGCCGAGTAGTGCATCTCAATACGAATCTCATCATGACTATTATCAAACCCGGGTTTAAGGTTCAGCGTAGTGGCCAACTCTTCCTCTGAACGATCCTTGGCATACAGATAGCGAGTCAACAGCATCTTGAATCGCCTTTCCGGATCCGGGTCCAGAGTATCCTCAAACACGGTTGTCGAATCGAGCTTCGTAAAAGGCGGTTTGCCACCAATAACGATGTTCGTTCTGCGACCCTCTACCTCAAGATGATCCAGTTCCGGTTTTTCCCAGTTCAGGCCGTCGCTCGAGCGGGCATAAGAGGTCCAAGACGAAACGCAATACAGGGCCTTCTGACGTACGACCTCTTGCGTATCCACAGGGAAATCGTCATACCAGCACTTGAATTCACCGGTCGCGCTGTCACGAAGGAGATTCCAGCCATTGACGGTGAGGTAGGGAATGCGCTCCCACGGGCGGTCTTTCTGGATTAGAGGCCCAGGTTCCTTTCTGGGGCTGTGTACCGTCCGGGTTATGTCCTGAATCTGCTCAACGACCAGATTGTCGAAGAAGTACTGGGGCACGTTCCCGATAATCAGCATGGTGCTATCCATATAGTTCATGTCATCTCCTTCCCCGTTTCACATATCACATTTCACGTTTCACGCATCACGTATCACGTTTCATGATTCAACTATCACAGTGGTCTCCACCACCCTCACGGCATAGTCTCCCGGATAACGCTCAAGGCTTGTGCCCACGTCTTCGGGGATTTTGCAGCCAGCACGAACAGTCACTTTCGAATCCTCCACGTGCATCGTTCCACCTTCTTCCTTCAGGACCTCAGGCATCGCAACCGTAAACGGGTGTGCGGTGTCCACGACCTTTATTGTCAGTGGATTGGTAGCTGGAGCTCTGTCCTCCACCTCCAGTCCAAAGCTCAAGCGGCAAATCTCGGTCGTACTGGTGAAGGAGAACCTGAAGTCCTCCTCCGAATAGCTCCCCCAGCCGACATTGATACCGCCTCCCACGTAACGGACATTCTCGAATTCAAAGCGTCCTTCCGCCGGAGCGCGGTCCCAGGCAATGGATACGTTGATTCTCATTGATGGTGACTCCCCGTCGTTAAGACATCCTCTGAACGCGGGACCTCTTCCAGGTCCTCCTGGTCTTGCCCATGACGAAATCACAGATCTCCAGGCACTCGTCGATGTCGCGGTTCTTGTGCGAGTAGTTGACGAAGGCCACGTGCCAGGGACAGAAGAAAAGGCCGTAGCGAAGGCACTGGCTGAAGAAATGCTGGTGAGCCGGATGATCACACCGATTGCCCTCGTTCGGATGCCACGTGAAACGCGGCATCGAAGGCACGGGGGCGGGATAGGCTTTCGGCTCTTCCATGTCGTGATTCAAGCAGATGCTGTTAAGACCGTCAATGAGTCGCTGACCGACCTTAAAGAGATGATCCACGACTCGCTTTTCCTTCAGCTCTTTCAGAGTAGCCACGGCTGCGGCAATGGAGAGGGCCTCGACGGAAAAGGTTCCCGCTGTAGGCGTTTCGCTCATCCGTTCCATGTATGCAGCTTTCCCGACGATCGCCGAGAGGGGATATCCATTGGCCATGCCCTTAGAGAGTGTGGTGAGATCGGGAGTGACGCCGAGCAGTTCTTGCGCTCCACCCAGTGCCACGCGAAAGCCGGTCTTGACCTCATCGAAGATGACCAACGCCCCATGCTGATGCGCGACATCAATAATGCCCTGGTAGTTCTCCGGGGTGAAGGGTCTGGTGTCCGCCGGACAGAGAATGACCGCCGCAAACTTCTGTCTGGACTTCTTGAAAAGTTGTTCGAGCCCTTCTGCAGTCCCGCCAAACTGATGAACCACTTCTCCCGCCGCCTGATGGACCCCCCCTTGTCCCTCCGGGAAACCTTCTGCGTGCTTCCATATATCCGCCCAACCGTGGTAGCCATGCCTTGCGATAGGTACACGACCGGTTACACATCGCGCCAACCGGGCTGCCGCAAGCGTTGCCTCGGTTCCTGTCTTGAGGAACCTCACCCGTTCAGCGCAGGGAACCATCTCGACCAGCAGCCGCGCAAGCTCCAGTTGAATCGGATGGTTCGAGGACGACTGAAACGAGTCGCGGATGATCGCCACTGCGGCATCATCGACCCGTTTGTAGGCGTAGCCCAGGATGATCGGGCCAATACTGCAAAGCAGGTCGATGAATTCATTGTCATCCACGTCCCACATCCGGCAGCCTTTGGCCCGCGCGAAGTAGGTGGGATATTCCGGATACAAGGGCTGCCGCGTTCCCTGAGTGCCACCAGCGATCCATTCACTGGCTTCCCTCCAGAGTTTTTTCGATTGTCGGAAAGAATATGCCTTCATCGTCTACGCCTCCTGGTTGTCAAAAACAAAACCGTACAGAAAGGCCCGTTTCAGATAGAACCTGACTTTCTTCGCTCCCTTCGGAGCCTTGTCGCCGCCGGTCCACTTCACCCACAACGCTCGATGGTCGCCTCTTAACGGAGGACAATCATCGCGCGCGAACCCAGGCAGGGGATCACCTTGTGCATCCAGAACCTCCACCTGCATATAGCCTTCGTTGCGTCCCGGCTTGCTCGACTTCTTCGCAGGACGGGTCGTGAGGTTGACACGCAACGTTTTGCCCGCCAGATCAGCGGGTTGGGTAACGGCCATGCCGACGGTCGGGCCGCCAGCGCTTGATACAAGCGCGTACAATCGGTCGAAGGTCCATGAGGCCCGGCAAAGCGCGCTGTTGAACGGCAGGAAATGCGCGCCGTGGTCGATGACCGAGTCGAGGTAGTTAACCTCCACAGACGGCGCCCGGGTATCAGAAAGCTGCCGGTGAAGGCCCTCGGTGCCGCCGAAGTAGGTGTAGAGCCGTCCATCAATGACCTGCAGATACTGGCTTTGCCAAATCATCCCTCCCCCGTAGTCTCCGATTGGCGGGTTTGGCAGGCACGGCGTCCTGTCCGGGAACCACCACCGGCTCCCGTCTCGCGACGCGGCAAACCTGATGTCAAGAGTCTGTGATATCGGGAGGTACATGGTGACCGTGGCGATGTATCCCCCCGGCACCTTCAGTGGGATGCACTCCTGATACTGCGTGTCACGATGGTCACGCTCGTCCGCGGTCAGGAGCATGTTTTCGTCCCTTGTCCATGTCTCGCCGTCAGGGCTTGTTGCGTGGTAGCAGCTTCGGCGCGGGCAGTCCTCGTAGACCGGCACATGGTCGGTCGCTTGCCTCTCAGCACCAAGCCGGTAATATGAAACGTACTTCACAGCCGGGGGCTCCTCGCCCGGCAGCACGGGGAACGGAGTTAGAGCGCCTCCGACCCGATATATGAAGCACAGGTCACCAATCATCGGCCCGCCCAGCTTCCCTCCGATCTGCTCCCACTTCCTGCCGTCCCTGGAGCGGTACCTGTAGTAGCCGTTGCCTTCAGGGGGCATGCCATGGACCGCGGGACACCAATGCTCCCTGAGCGCAACCATTTCGTACGGCCATTCGGCATTCTCGGGATCGATCATGATTGACGAGTACCCCGAAGTCCCGTGGACAAGGTCAAAGATGATGTTTGTTTTGTCGTATCCACCGAATTGCACGTTGTCCAGTTCCGGCCGGGTCCAGTGGACGCCATCCTCGCTCTCAAACAGGCATATTCTTCGAGTGGCGGCGTTTTCCGATGCCCACGGTTTTGTGTTCTCCGGTTGATTCTCCGGGAACTCCTCCGGCTCGGTACACACGACATACGCCTTCCACTTCCCGTTTATCGGGTCCTGGAGCACCGAACTATGGACCCCGACTCCGCCGCGGTCCCACGGCATCTCGCCCTCAATCAGGGGATTCTCAGGATCAAGCTCCCCCTGTTCCACACGCCACGCAACCAGGTTGAGGTCGCTGAAGTCGTCCGGCATCATCAGCGGCATACGCGAAGGTGTAGAGGCAGTTTCCCGAGGGGTCGGGACAACTTTAGACATAGCGTTTTCCTTTCATCTTCAATGGTCTGTTCATCACATTCCCTCTATGGGTCAGTTTGCCTGAAGGGTCGATTCATCGCGCCACGGCGCAATGCTTTGTTCCAGCGCCTTTGTTTCCAGAGCAAGACCGGAACAGTTGGAGGCGAGCACCTCAAAGATCCTGTTGGCCACAAGGCGGTGGCCGAGGTCGTTCCCATGCAGGCCGTCATGGTGAACCAGCCAATCGGCCTCCCGATATGACGACAGCAGATCCACAAACAAACAATCATTCTCTTCAGCAACTTGTTTGATCGTGAAGTTATAGCGCCGAAACACGTCCTGATCGGCATGCCTAAAGGGCGAAGTAAAAGCGGTGAGATCGGACATGTAATACATGCCAAGCAGGACAATCAGCGGTTGAATCTGTTCCCGAATTCGCTGAATCAAGAGATGCAGGTCTTCGCGAAATAGCTCGACGGGTGTTCCCGCAGCCGCGTCACAGGCGCCATGGGCCATCACCAGCAAATCGGGATGGTTATCAATGACGTGTTCTTGCAGACGTTCACTGGCCGAGGGTTTACCGCTGTATGGGTACAGCGGGCTCCGGGGCGAGATGAGATTGGCTCCAATCCCCGCGTTGATCAAATGGACGGGAACCCGCTGAAACTCATTGATCAGGCAAGTAAGCTGCTTGGCCCAGCAGCGCTCACGGCAACTGGACCATCCGCCGGCGGTGATACTATCTCCCATAGTCACCAGGGCTCTGATTTCCTTGTCCCACCAATCACGTTTCAAGTGCTATTCCTTTTTGGCGCAGAGAGCACAGAGACATCCATTTCTGATCGTTGACTTGCGATTTTTGATTTGAAGAAACCTGCTCAATTGAAGCGCAGATATATCTCCGCACATTCCTCAACTCCCTCGATGAGGACGGTCTCCCGGTCAGCGTCATAAGTCCCACCCTCCACGGACACTGCCCTTTTCCCCCGGGGATGCGGCAGTCGTATCTCGACTCGTTTGGGCTTTCGCTTGGGGTCGCAGAGGATCTTGGCCCCGATCAGTCCTTGGTCCACCCTCGATTCCACCTCCAGCGATAAGGGCCCGAAATAGCTCCCCACTTTGTCGAGCTTGATGCGCTTGCCATTTTCGAACCACGCCCGAGGCACCCCCTGCAACAACTTCAGTGTTTCACCGTCTTCCAGGTAAAGCATCCATCGCGTCTGCATGAGGAACTCGGCTTCCTCGTGCGTTTTGTGGGGGCTTTCGTGATAGAAGTGTTCCCAGAACGAATAGATCTCGCGGTCGGCCATGCTCGCCATCGTGTTGTAGTAGGCTTTCAGGAACCTCTTCACTTCGCCGCGTCGAAGGTGGAGGAGCGGATGCTGGCTGTAATAGGGCTGGCTCGCGCAGACGTTGCGCGAGAACATCAGCTCGCTGAGGTAGTCAAGCATCAGTCCTGTCGCTTGTTCGCCCGGATCGAGAATCCCGAGCGAGGCCAAGTGAATCGGGCCGATAATGTCATCTCTCGCCGTCATCGATCCATGCGTCCACCAGTTCCCCCCGTCCGTGAAGAGGCACTTCGGTCCGCAGGAACCGGCCCAGGGCCCCGACGTTGGAGACCATGTGCCGTCCCCTAAAGGAACAACCGGCCCCCGCGCCAGCGACTCAAAGAAGGCCGCGCGAAGATCCGCCCTGAAGCTCTCGGCGTGCGCCCGTAGACGCCTCGACTCAGAAAGATCGGTTTTCTCAAGCATTTCCGCCGCGCGGGCCAACCCGACGCAAGCGTAAGCGTTAAGCATGAAGATCCTCTCATGATCTTTGGGGTCAGCAACCTGCCCCTCCATCATGCCATAGCCTCGACCACGAAGATCTTCCTTCAGATTGCGCGCGCGCCAGTTGAGAAGGAAGTCGCAAGACTTGAGGACCTTCGAGGCGATCTGCTTGACCCAGTCGTCGTCACGAGTGTAGCGGTAGTGTTCGCCGAGGGCAAAGAGCACACAGCCGGTGTCCAGCATATACCCGGTGAAGTTCTGCATGAAACCATCCTCATGCTCCTTCTCCAGGAAGTAAGTCATGGCTCTTCGAGCTACGTCGTGCCACCCCATCGAATCGAAGTAATGGATATTCA
>JACQGJ010000412.1 GCA_016199605.1 Armatimonadota bacterium
GCGGGAGGGCGAGGCTCCTGCCGAGCCACCGCGGCGCCGAAATTCGGCTCAGCCGGAGCTTCGCCCTCCCTTTCAGGCGTCATGCTGGAGGGCTTTCCACCCAAATACGGTTGTAGTAGTGGGAGGGAAGTGGAGAGCCCCGGAGTCACCTGGCAACAACGGCAACTTGTAGTAGTGAATTCCTTTTGTGATGGAAAAAGACCTCCCCGCATCTTCTTCGCTCGGAGTTCTTTGTGATAGACTGGCAGTCGCAACCTGTCCTTGGAAGGGGTATGAGCGCACATGACCGACCTGCAAATCGACGGAGTGGTTCCTGTCATTTCCACTCCCTTCCGCGACGATGAGACGATTGACGCCGACGCTCTGAGTCGCCTAGTTGACTTCTCCATTGAGTGTGGCAACTGTGCCGCCTGTCTGCCGGCCTACGGGAGTGAATTCTACAAACTGAGCGACAACGAGCGGCTGCAGATCGTCGCCCTCGCCTGCGAGCACGCTGGCGGGCGGATTCCCCTCTTCGCCCAGTCGAACCACCCCTCCGCGCGTGTTGCGGCGGACATGGCTCGGCGCAACGCGGACGCCGGAGCCAACGCGATCTCCATCGCTCTCCCGAGACAGTTCGCAGTGACAGAGGACGATCTTCTTCGCTACAGCGAACGCATCGCCTCCGCCACAGATTTGCCGCTGCTCATCCAGGACTTCAATCCTGGCGGACCCACGATTGGCGCGTCGTATGCGAAACGTTTGAAGGAAGCGTGCCCCAACTTCCGGTGGCTCAAGCTCGAAGAGCCAATGATGGGAGCCAAGGTGAGAGAGATCGTTGACGCAACCAACGGCAGCGTTGGCGTGTTGGAGGGCTGGGGCGGACTCTATATGATTGAGCTGCTGAGATCGAGGCAGGAGGAAGCCCAAGGCGAGGTTGGCATTTGCGGGATCATGCCCGCGTTGTCCATCTCGGACGTTCTCGGAGAGATCTACCGACTGGTACGGGAAGGACGAAGCGGCGAAGCCAATGACTTGTTCGACGGTATCGCCCCTTACATCCTCTTCAGCCTCCAGAACATGGAGTTGTACCACCATGTTGAGAAGAAAACGCTTCAGGCGCGTGGAGTGCTCGATAGTCCTGTGGTGCGCGACCTGCGGTTGACTTTGGATTCGGAGACCTCAGTTCGCCTGAATGTGTTGATCGAGAGAGTCACGCAATTGACGAGGAAGGTGCGGACCACTACTACTCGCTGAGAGACAGGAACTCGGCGTCGTCGGTCGCGAGGTCCACCAACGCCACGGTCTTCTCTCTCGCTCGCTGCAGAGCGCCGGGGTTGATGATGCGGACGCCTCCGAGCCGTTCATCTCTCCGCTGGTGGGTGTGGCCACAGAAGAGGTAGTCGCAAGCCTGCTCGCCAACCAGCCTCGACTCGACCTTCTCTTTTTCATGCCCGTGCCAGACGGCCACTCGTCTTCCGCCAAGGATGAACAGTTCGCCCGGGACGGGCAGGTTGATCCTTAGATTCCGAGCGTAATCGGTGAGGCGACTGCGATCCTCCTCGTCTACGTTCCCAAAGACGAGATAGACCTCCTCTCCTGCCAGTGCTTCGAGCACCGACTCCGATCCCACATCGCCACAGCAAACAAACACCTCGGCCGCTCGTTCGCGCAGAAGCTCCAGCGCGGAGGCGACGTTGTCTCGCCTGCCGTGCGGATCAGAAAAGACGCCAAGCTTCATGATCCCATCCTGATCGCCCCTCCGGGTTGCGCCCCGGTGTGCGCGCCATGATCCACTACGATTTGGCCGGTGACAACCACGTAGTCAATTCCAGTTGGGAACTGGTGCGGCTCGGTGAAGGTAGCTTCCTCCTGAAGGGACTCGAGGTCGAAGATAACGAGATCAGCCACCATGCCTTCGCGTATTATTCCGCGATCCTTGAGTCCGGCTTTGCGGGCAGGGAAGGAAGTCATCTTGCGGAGGGCGTCCTCAAGAGTCAGGAGGTTTTCCTCCCGGACAAACTTCGCCAGCAGACGAGGGAACGCGGCGTAGGCGCGCGGGTGGGGATGGCCGTGGCCAAGCTCCTTGATGGGGAGTCCGTCGGTGCCCAACGCCGTGAGGGGATGCTTCAGGTTCATCCGTACGTTATCCTCCAACTGGACGAACGCCACCATGTTCACGTTGTTGTGCTCTTCGATGACGAGGTCGCACAGAACATCGATGACGTCCTGCCCTCGTGCCTGCGCGACTTTCCCGAGACGCTTCCCGACGTACGGCTGGTTCGCCGTCGTCGTGACCGAAGAGACCATGATGTCCTCGGGCGCCCAGTAAGGTCTCTCTCGCCACTCCTGTCGGATTCGGTCGCGGGCTTCAGGCGACTTCAATCGGTCGACCAGTCTATCCACGCCGCCTTCGTGGGCCCAGCCTCCCATGAGTTGTGAGAGGTTAGCGCTGCCGGCGGGATAAGGATAGACGTCAACCGTGACGTCTACTCCACGTCTTCGGGCTGCCTCGATCAGGTCAAAGGAGTGGCTCATCATCTGCCAGTTCTGCTGCCCCACGGAGACGTGGTGAGAGATCTGGATCGGAACTCCCGACCGTTCACCGATCTCGATGGTCTCCCGCACCGAGTCGAGCAACCGGTCATCGTACCGCCGCATGTGAGTGGCGTACAACCCGTCTTTTTCACGGACCGTCTCGCACAAAGCGATCAACTCCTCGGTCGTCCCGTAGCTACCCGGCGCGTAGACCATGCCTGTCGAAAGTCCTGCTGCTCCTTCGGACATGGCCTGGGCAACCGCGTCCTTCATCGCGGCGACCTCCGCAGGGGTCGCGGGCCGGTCCTCGTAACCTACATGGGTGGCCCGCAGGTTAATGTGACCGACAAGACCTACGACGTTGCAGGACGTACCCTCGGAATCGACTACCGCAAAATAGTCCTCCATGCTCTGCCAATTCCACGTGAACTCGGGATCGGGGTCGATGAGATAGACGGCCTTCCGTAGATCGGGCAATGACTCGGCTCTCACCGGGGCGGCACTGTGGCCGCAGTTACCGACCACTTGGGTAGTAATGCCCTGATGCACTTTGACCTCTGCCCGACGGTTGTAGACCACACTGACATCGTCGTGAGAATGAATATCAATGAAGCCGGGACACAGCACGTGACCTCCTGCGTCAATTCGGTGTTCAGCCTTCACCGCTGAGAGGTCCCCGATGCGTTCGATCTTGCCGGCTGTCACTCCGACATCACTCCGAAACCATGGGCTGCCCGTTCCGTCGATGATCTTGCACTGGTAGAAAACTGTATCCACGCTGTCGCCTCCTGTACTGGTATCGGCAGTCTACCAGAGGACACCCGCAGTGTCAAAGCGATCACCCGTCGCTGGAGGCAATTGACCGATTCACAGCCTCATGTTATTTTTACCCTCGGCTTCGGTTTGCTCACTATCCATTCTGCGAGGAGATTGGTTCTTGCTTTACGAGGTATTCGCTCGCTATCGGAACGCTTTCACACAGATCAACCCGGCAGTCATCGTGGATATTCTGCTCGTGTCGTGGGTCATTTACCAACTGTTGATCCTGGTGAAAGGAACGCGCGCAGTTCAACTGCTGAAAGGAGTGCTCCTCCTCCTCGCCGTGTTTCAGTTGTCCGACTGGTTGCACCTTTACGCGTTCCACTGGCTCCTCGGGCAGATGTTGATTCCCGGTGTGGTGGCTTTGGTGATCCTGTTTCAGCCGGAGCTTCGGCTGGCACTGGAGCAAATGGGGCGCGGTAAGTTCATCCCGGGCGCCTCGATGCCACGCGCAAGCGTCTCCGTGGCCGTGAATGAAGTGGTGGGCTCGGTTGAGTACTTGTCGAATCGGAAGTTCGGGGCGTTGATTGTTCTCGAGGGACAGACGGGATTGCAGGATGTGATCAACACGGGAAAGACCATCAATGGAGTGGTTACAGCGACGCTTCTGAACACGGTTTTCTACCCCGGTGGACCTTTGCACGATGGCGCCGTCATCATCCGTGGTTACGAGATTTGCGCCGGGGGGTGCATACTACCTCTCACCAACCGCTCAAACCTCCCTCCGGCTTTGGGTTTGAGACACCGGGCCGCTCTCGGTCTCAGCGAGGTAAGCGACGCAATGATCGTCGCCGTGTCGGAAGAAACGGGAGGAATCTCAGTGGCTCGTGAGGGAACGATCGCGACCGGGTTGAAGGTGGATGACTTGCGAGGGCATTTGCTGACGATGTTGCAGCCTGCGGCCAAGGAAAGCGCTTTGACTCGACGGTGGCGCCAGAGCGTCGGTCGGAGGAACCCGAGATGAAGCGCTATGATCAGCACAACTTCTGGTACAAGCTGGCAGCGCTGGCGATTGCAACCCTGGTCTGGTCGCACGTGCGGGGCACCCAGAATCCCATCGAAACCAAGAAACTGGAGGTTCCGATCGTCCTGTTGAATCTTCCCGCTGGCCTTGAAATTGTGGAAGGTGTGACAAGTGAAATTGTTCGCTGTTCCCTCCGAGGGCCTAGGATAGAGATTCAGGACGTCGATCCTTCGGATATCCGGGCACAGGTGGACCTGGCAGGAGTCCCTGCCGGCACTAATAACCTGAAGATCTCCTATGTGCTGCCAAGCAAACTGAATCACCGGAGTATTCGGTTGGAGCCGAGCGAGGTCACGATTGCACTGGAGGAAATCGCCTTCCGTGATTTCGACGTCCTGGTGACCGTGCTCGGAGAGACGCCGAGCGGTTTCACTTTGGGGATTCCAATCACAACGCCACCTCGAGTGAAGGTTGCCGGAAGGGCCAGCCTTCTCTCCAAGGTGCGAGTTGTGTTTGCCAAAGTGCCCGGAGCCAGTCTCATGGCCCCGTTTCATCAGAAGGTGAAGGTGAATCCGGTAGACCGGAGCGGAGTCTATGTTTCCGGCTTGGGCGTGACGCCTGAGGAGGTTGAGGTGCGCCTCGATGTCAAACAGACCGAAGCAACCAAACCGGTCAAAGTGGTACCTCAGATTATCGGCAGACCCGCGGCTGGCTATGAGATCGAAGAGATCACCAGTGACCCTGACCTCGTGATGATCTCCGGCGAGCCCCAGCGTGTCGGCACGGTGAAGTCGATCAAGACCGAGAAGATCGACATCGCAGCCACGACGGCGACAACCTCCCGCCACGTGGCGCTCCGCCCACCTGACGGCATCAAGGTCGCTGAAACGGAAACGCGAGTGACGGTGGCCTTGCGCCGCTTGCCAGTCGGCGGCGTATCACCCGAAAGCCCGCGCCCGGAAAGGGAGGGAAGTCACTAAGTGAGAGGCAGCCGGTTTGACTACCTGGAGGTCGGAGATGTCCCACCGAGCACCTCGGCGGTGCCACCTCGGGAGGCACCGCCTCCTCAGCAAGAAAACCGGCTACGCGTTAAGGAGATTATCGGTGAACACGGAGATCGGCTTGGGCAGTTCAATGCGCCCTGGGGAGTTGCCGTGGACCGGGCCGGCGCTCTTTACGTGGCCGACACATACAACCATCGAGTCCAGAAGATCACTCCCCAGGGTGACGTTTACGGATTTGGTGGGAAAGGCGACGAGCCGGGTCGGTTCCTTTTTCCCCAGGGAATCGCCGTGGATGGTATGGGCTCCATCTATGTTACTGACCGGAGCAACTGTGCCGTTCAACGCTTCGATGCCACGGGCCGCTTCATGCTGGGGATAGGCAGGAAGGGGTCGCCGATCTCGTGTTTGAATGACCCCACCGACCTGGCGCTGGACGGTTTCAACAACCTGTGGATCGCTGACGCGATGAACTGCCGACTCCAGCAGTTTTCGGCGATGGGTCGTTTCCTCAAGTGCCTCGGAGGCACGAAGGGCTCGCCTGTCCAATTCAGCCGCCCGCTGGGAGTCGCCTGCGGCTCGGATGGAATGCTTTACGTCACCGATACGCTGAACCGCCGCGTCGTCAGGGTCAATCCCAACCGTGGGGTTAGCCTCAAGACTTTAGGGCAAGAGGGTTCGGGGGTCGAGATGGAGGAGCCGTGCGGCGTTGCGGTGGATGCAAGCGGAAACGTCTACGTCAGCGATGCGCAGAGCAATCGGGTTTTGCGCCTCGGACGGAATGGACAGTCCTTCGCGTTGCTCGAAAACTCGACGATGCGAGGGCAGGCGTTGAACGAACCTCGGGGAGTTGCAGTGACCCCAGACGGAGTCCACATGTATGTCGTGGACTCTCTGAGCCATCGAGTCCTGCACCTCGTCTTGGAGTGAGTCCAAGTTGCTCGTTGTGGAGGGCCGATTCGGATGCCAACTGGTAAGGAAGTAGAACGGGAGATCGATGTTCTGATCCGGGCGCGATACCCGATCATCTATATCGTTTCGTGGGAAGAGAATCGCGTCGAGGAAGCGCTGCGGAGAATCGCCGGCTCCAAGAAGCAGTTGCTTATCTGGACAGTCACTCGACCCTTCGGCGCCAATCGCATCGTGACCGAAGACGGCGGTCGGGATCAGGCGATTGCCGCCCTGGACTACATCCTGGGCGATGTCAGCAAGGCGGCAACCCCCACGATCTTCCTCCTGAAAGACTTCGATCCGTACCTGGACGACCCGTTGACGGTCCGCCGGTTGCGGGACTTGTCTTTCGCTCTCAAGCGCAGCTACCATACTTTGATCCTCCTTTCTCCCCTCCTGCGAGTGCCTCCCCATCTCGAGAAGGATATCACGGTCGTCGATTACGACCCTCCTGCGATCGAGGACCTCGCGGGTGTTCTCGAGGAGCTTGTTCGTCGGGTGCAGAACAATCCCAAGATTGTCGTCAACCTGGACGAGCCTCACCGCGAGGCCCTCTTGAAGGCGGCCCTCGGGCTTACTTTGGACGAAGCCGAGAACGTGTTCGCAAAAGCCCTGGCGTTGAACGGTCGGCTGGACAACATGGATGTGCAGATCGTGTTATCCGAGAAGAAGCAGATCATCCGCAAGACGGGGATGCTCGAGTATTACGAGGCTGAAGAGCAATTCACCGACGTCGGCGGCGTGGACCTGTTAAAGGACTGGTTGAGGAAGCGAACGTCTGCCTTCACGGAAAGGGCCAGAAAGTTCGGACTTCCGGTTCCCAGGGGAATCCTTCTCCTGGGAGTGCAAGGGTGTGGCAAGAGCCTGTGCGCCAAATCGGTGTCTGCTCTCTGGAACCTGCCGTTGCTTCGTTTTGATGTCGGAAACGTTTTCGGTAAATGGATCGGAGAGTCTGAAGCGAACATGCGCAAAGCCCTGAAGGTGGCGGAGTCCATTGCGCCATGTGTGCTGTGGCTGGATGAGCTGGAAAAGGCATTTGGCGGCGGAAAAGACGACGAGAGTGGGGTCACGCTTCGAGTCTTCGGCTCGTTTTTGACGTGGCTGCAGGAAAAGAAGTCGCCGGTTTTTGTGATTGCCACCGCCAACGACATCAGCGCCCTGCCGCCCGAATTGATGCGGAAAGGACGACTCGATGAGATCTTCTTTGTGGATTTGCCCTCAACGCAGGAGAGAAGAGAGATCTTCGAGATACATGTCCGCAAACGAAAACGCGATCCCTCGAAGTTCGATCTCGTCAAATTGGCCGAACACTCCCCCGGCTTTGGGGGAGCCGAAATCGAGCAGGCGATTGTAGCGGGTCTCTACGATGCCTTCGATGCCGGCCGCGACGTTGAAACTGAGGATATCCTTGCCAGCCTGAAGTCCACGGTCCCTCTTTCGCAGACGATGAGAGAAGACATTGTGGCCCTGCGATTGTGGGTGGACACGCGAGCGCGATGGGCTTCCAGCGAGAAGTTTGAGGCCGAGGTGCTTTCTCCGCCGGGACTGGAGGAGGTTCTTGACGACTGGAGTCGGGAGCCGGAGCTGCCAAACGTCCCGCCTTCGGACCAGGAGTCACGGGTGTAACGAAGCCCTGTTCGCGATGGCCTTCTCATAGGACAGCCATTTCACGTGGCCATCTACGTACAGCACGTTGAAGCCGCGAAAGTGGTTCAACTCTACTCGTTCGTTGACATTGCCCGGGGGCCCTGCGTTTCCATCCATGTCTCCCTGTCGAATCTCCCCTCCCACGTTTGCCTCGCCAAGAAGCATCAACTCGGCAGAAGGATCAAGTTGTGTGTCGTCCTTGGGTGGATTGGAGACGGCGTAACTGCTGCTCATGTAACTGATTTTCTGCACGACCGCCGCGCTCAACCCGGACGGCGCATAAGGATCGTCGTCGCTGGGACAGAGGAAGACCTGCCGGTTTTTGACATAAGGATAGGAGGCAATCATCCAGCCGCCCAGGGCATTCCAGTTGCTGACGTTCTCTCGCTTTGGGAAAACCAAGTCGTTATCCGACGCGTACATTCCTATCGCAATCCCCAATTGCCTCAGATTGCTGTGGCAGGTCACTGACCTGGCTTTCTCTTTTGCTTTGGAGAAAACCGGGAAGAGGAGTTCGGCCAGAATCGCCATGATGGTGATGACGATCAGCAGCTCGATCAGAGTAAAGCCCTTCGAGACGTGATGCCTCCGCGCATTTTTCATCTCCAGACCACTTTCCTTATCGGTGGGAATCAAGCGCCTGATGACTGCTGCGAGAGGGGCGGACAAGCGACGCAGCCCCAACAGAGTCGTATGTACCCAAACAGGCAACAACCTTAACGGAAGTTTTCCTTCCTCTATCTGTTCGCGTGAAGGAGTCAGTCCTCACTTAAGCCCATCGCCTCTCGTCCTTTATCGGATAGCCGATTCACCGTCCATGCCGGTTCCCAAGTCACATCGATGATCACCTCACCGACGCCCTCGACTTGTACCAGTCGTTCCCTGATCGAGTTGCCGAGGTAGCGAAACTTGGGACGGCCGCGATGCGGCATGGTCATGAGGACGTATACTGTATCCCCCCGGACGCGTACGTCGTACACGTATCCCATGTCGACGACATTGGCGTCCACCGTGTAGAGCATGTCATCTCGTACTTCGCGAAGTGCAGCCCAGACGGCGCTCTTCATGTCCTCGGAGTCTTCAGTCTCGCCCGGTCGCGCCAAGGATTCGCTGGACGTTGCGCCGGTTTTGACCGGTATGTCGCCAGGCTCCACCTGCAACGGATTGAGCAAACGGCGACGCAGTTCCTCCACAGCCGCCGCCCCCGTCTCTTCGTGATACGGGGCAGTCAGGTAGGCATTCCGTTGCCTGAGCAAGGCCCCTGCCTTGAAGTGTGGCTTGTTGCGAGCAGCCCATCGACTCCAGAGCTGACCATGGCCATTATAGTTGAGCACCGGCGAGCCGCAGTGGTAGAGGGCATCGAAGTGCTCAGCTTCGTGCTCCAGCCACAGAGCGATGAATGCATCACGGCTGTGCCGATGGAAGAACCCCACCCCCCAAAGGTCGTCCTGGTCCCGTTGCGGCGCTTCACCCTCGTGCAACGCTCCCTGTCTGTCCACCCAAACCGTGTCGGTGAAAGAGTAGCCTGAGAACACCCACTCATCGTCCCGCAAGTAATTGATATCGAAGTCCTGGAGGACTTCCATCCGTCCCTCTTTCATGAAGTAGGAAGCGCCGGCGTAGAACGTATAGGTCACGGTGATGTGCATGCGAGAGGGGGTAAAGAGAGGATGCACGGGACTGTGCGGAAAACCCCACCGTTTGACCTTAACGCACAGCGGACCTTTGACCACCTCATAGTTCGGGCAAGTTGCCCAGTTGGTGACGCGGAACTTCTGGAATTCGTTGGAAGCGAGATAGTCGTGCGCCCAGTCTATATCCGGCGGTTCTCCGTGTCCTTCTCCTCCGGCGAACAACTCCAGCCCATGAGCTCGACGGTAGGTCAGTCGCTCCAATTGGCCCATCTGCCGTGAGAGGTGGGCGGTGTAATGATGGTTCGATACGTCCACCCCGAAGCCCTCACCACTGACCTTCAAGTCAGTCTCGTAGTCAGGCAGCTCCGCCTTGGGATTGCCCGAGAACAGCAAGTAGGTGGACTTCCCCTTCGCCGGAACCGTCGCGAGCCATACCACACGGCAGAAGACCCCATCGCCTCGCCGACTCTCTCCGTAGACCTGGCTTGGGAGCTCCTGAAGAGTTCCCGAGTCATGGTCGATACGCGCAACCCGCAGCTCCCTCCGCAAATCGGCAGCTTCCGGGAGCGGGAATCCCAGGAGCAAATCGACCGGTTCCTGAGTGCGCGGTATGCCGACCGTCTCACGAAGCGTGATAGCTCGGAAGTATTCCCATCCTTTTGCCCACTGGGCCCACAAGTCCGGCAACTCAACTACTCGCCCCGAAGGTTGAGCCGGGACCGCGGATTGACCCGCCTCGCCTCGGCGGTCGCGCTCCAAGGTCAACGTGTCTTTGAGGGACTCCGAGAGGGACATCGCCAACTCGTAGTTGCCGCTGAGGCGCGCAGCCTGCAGCAGGTTGAGCTTCACCTCCACGCTGTCGGTTCGGTCTTCGTATCGGGTTTCTGACATGGTGTTGGCTCCTATCCTCCATAGTGATACATTGGGCGCTATCGAGCAGAGACGACCAGTACTCGTGCGTCCAAGGATTTGAACGGGAGGAAGACGCGGTTCCCGCGGGTCCGCATCAACTCGTGGGTCCTGAGGTCTCGCACTTGTTTCCCCCCGACCGGCAGACTCAGGATCACCTCCTGGTCGGTGCGCAGCGTACTTGCCAGGATAACATAAGTTCCGCCTCGTCCTTGCTTGGTCAGGGTGGAGAGTGTCCCGGACGCGAGCTGAACCGGTTTGGTCGCATCCGGCAGCGAAAGGATCGGCAGCAGGTCTTGTACCTCTTTCGCGATCTTGTTCAACTCCTCGAAGCGTTCCTCGAAGCGCGGAGA
>JACQGJ010000385.1 GCA_016199605.1 Armatimonadota bacterium
AACGGGGACTCGGGAGTGCGTGCGTCCACGATTCAGGAGGCAGCAGACCGAATCGGGGACGTGGTGTATATGCCCATCTATGATGACATCTATACCGCACTGCAAGTCGCGGGAGCTCCGGGATTGGATCCAGCTATTGGCTGGGCAAGTGGGAACTACTACCATGTAATCGGGTTTGCCGCTTTCCTTATTACCGACGCTGTGGCGACCGGAAGTGACAAATACATCAAGGGAAGCTTCGTCAAGCGCGTTGGGGCGGGGAGCATCGGAGGGAGCGGTAGCTACACTTCGGATGAGACCATGAAAGTTGTCTCTTTGACGGAGGTGAACACTCCCGTTGGAGGCGGGGCCTCCACCAGCGCCTCCTCCTCGAGCACCAGTAGCACCTCGACCTCCAGCACCTCAAGCAGCAGTACGAGTAGCACCGGCGGCAGTAGTACCAGTTCGGGAAGTAGCACGAGCAGCACGGGCGGCAGTAGCACCAGTTCGGGGAGCAGCACAGGAAGTAGCAGTGGAAAAGCCAGCAGCGGTCATTAGCCAGTGAAAAAACTCTTATGTTTCAATTGCGAATCCGAAGGTTCCCGGTTATAATACTTCGTCAAATCGACTTTCTCAGATATAGTATGGAGTGATACCCTCGAAGCAAGAGTGAAAGGAGCCGTGATAGCCACATGAAAAATCCCATTGTTCTGGGTGCTGTTGTGCTCGGCTTGCTGGCAGCCGTCGTAACCTTCTTCTATTTCAAGAAGAAGAGTGTTCCCCCGCCGACGCTCTCTACAGCGACTGCACACTACGTGGTCGCCAAGGAGGCAATACCCCCGCGCAAACGGATCACCGCCGAGATGATCGAGGTGGTTTCGGAAAAGGGGGTTCAGGAGGGTGCCTTCTGCGCGGCTCCTGAGGAGGTCATCGATAAGAGCCCAAGCAACATGATTCTCAAGGGAGAGAAGATCAAGAAAGAAGCGATTGCGGGATCGCCCAAGATCTTCCCCATACCGGGAGGGATGCGCGGGATAGCCCTGTTCTTTGATCCCAACGTGACGATCGCCGGACTGATCAACCTCCATGACCGAGTAGACGTGTTGGTGGTTTACCCCGATGGTACCGACAACGTGGCCCGCACCGTGGCCCAGGACTGCGAAATCATCTCCATGGATGTTCCCGGGGCGCCTCCTCCCACAGAGGGCAAAGCCGGGAAAGAGGGTGGCAAGGCGGCGGAATCCAAAGCCGCAGCGCAGCCCGCTCCGGCGACGACTCAGCTTCGAGTCGTCCTGGCAGTCACCCCTCAGGACGCCGTCAAGATTACCGCAGCGACGGGCAAATCGACGGGCGGCGGCGACCTCCGTCTCGCCTTGCGTAATCCTGAGAAGGAGATCGTGGAGGCGAAGGTTGAAGAAGAATGGGAACACCCGCATCGCGTTCACAAGCACTATCCCTTCCCGGCCCCCGCTTCACCGGAGAACATTCCGCGTCGGTCTACCGGCCCGACCCAGCAAGGGGCCGCAGCAGCGGCAGGCGGATCCGCGGGTAGAAATGTTGTTCTGCCTCCCGGTCCGATGGGGTTTGGAGGAATGGGTGTACCCGGAGCCCCCAAGTCAAAAGAGAAGACGGTTGAGGTGATACGAGGCACGACCAAGGAAAGCGTCCCCGTGAAGGAATAAGGGACTTCTTTGGTAGGCCGGAAGCCCTTGCCCGATTCTCGCTGAGTCGTTAAAATTGGGCAGGTCCGCTTCCCGTCACGGAGACGGGAGTGGAGCATTTGTCGTTGACTCCGATCACAGGTACGCACCACCCTCGAAGGCAAAGATTGAAGGAGCAGTAATGGCCGATAGTACTCAGGAGATACGTGTCTTTGTCGCTCACTCGGACGGGGAAGCTTTCGCCGAGATCGATGAGGCGTTGGTGGATAATCGCGCATTGCGCATCATTGGACGTTCCACCGAGGCCGCTCAGGCAACCCAGTTGATGGCCCAACTTAAGCCGGATGTGCTGGTGATTGACGGAGATGACCCGAAGCTGGAACCGATGGGGGTCTTAGAGGACATCTTCGTCAAGGATCTCCCCATCGGCGGGATCATCCTCTGGGAAGTACAGGACAACGACCGCATTCGACAGGCGATGCGCGCTGGCGCCGAGGATTTCCTCATCAAGCCCGTCGAGGCGGAAGCGCTTGTCGTCTCTGTGAATAATGCCTTCAATATCGTCCGCGAGAAGTTCCCTGAGGGATGGACAAAACCCGAGCCTGCCGCGGCCCCGACCACAGGTGAGGTCGTTGAGGCTGGAGGCAAGGTGATCGGCGTCTGCAGCGGGAAGGCCGGCACAGGCAAAACCACCGTTGCCACTAATCTGGCGGTTGCTCTGGCGAAAGTCCAAAAGCTTACCACAACCCTGATCGACCTCGATCATTGTGAGGCGGCGGTCCTGCTCAATCTTCGTCCTGCTCGAAGCCTGGCGGACCTCGGCCAATTGGGAGGCGACCTCGACTTTGAGATGGTCAAATCCTGCCTCTCACATCATCAGGCAGGCGTGGGACTGGTCCCGGGAACAACCCAGCCGGGGGTGGACGATCTGGAAAGCGTGAACTCCGCGCTTCTTGGGAAAGTATTGAATCTTCTGCGGGCAAACGAACACTATGTCATCGTCATCTTCCCCCTCCTTCACGGGGATGAGCACTTTGGTCTCCTGCCTCTGTGCGACGAGGTCTTGTGTGTGGCGACTGCTCGTAACCTGCTCGACTTGAAGAGCACGAAGATGTTCCTCGACGCCATATCGGAGAAATTCGTGACCGAGGAGAAACTTAGAGTCGTTCTCAACCGGTACTCGAAGGATGAGTTCGTATCTCTCGAGGATGTCGAGAAGACTCTGCACCGCAAGGTCTACATCACGCTGCCGGAAGAAGAGAAGCTGGTGACGGATTCCATCAACCTTGGAGTTCCGTTCGTCCTCAAGGATTCGAAACATCCCATGTCGGAAGGCGTCATCCACCTTTCGGGCATCGTTTCCGGGCGTGAAGTCCCGGGTTCCGACAAAGACCGGGAAAAGCACGGCTGGTGGATTTTCGGCAAGAAGCATTAACCTCTTGTCGTCTGATCCATCCGACGCGATTGGTTGAGTCTTACGTGATTGCCTGAAAGCACAACGTAAGGAGGAAATGATGGCTGAGTCAAGACCGACAATCATCCTGCGACGGCCGGGGGCCCCGCCCGCCGCTCCAACGGCTACGGGCGATGACGGCGGCAAGGCTGCTTCCGCAGTCGGTGTGCAGCCGCCCGTGGAATCACCCCCTCCTGTAGCGCCCAAGCCCGCGCCCGAGCCAGCGGCCAAAGTGACCGAAGAGGAGGTCGCTGACGACGATCAGATGGTGCATCTGCGCACCAAGGTGCATGAAACACTCATCCCCGCATTGGAGCTTCCTACCGGCACCTCGATGGGCAAGCTCAATGAGCAGATGGTTCGACAGCACGCGGAAGTCATCATGAAGCAGATCCTCGACCAGGAGGGAGTTCCGCTTTCAGCCAAGCGGCGGGCGGTCCTGCTGGAAGAGGTCATGGATGAGGTCGTCGGTTACGGGCCCATCCAGAGCCTGCTGGACGACCCGACAATCAGCGAAGTCATGGTGAACGCTCCGGATGAGATTTTTGTCGAGCGGAAAGGCAAAGTCGTTCGCGCGATCAAGCGCTTCAATGACGATGAGCATACCCGCCGCATCATCGACAAAATCCTGGCTCCCCTTGGACGGCGGGTCAATGAACGCACTCCCATCGCAGACGGGCGGTTGCCGGACGGGTCTCGTGTCAATGTCATCATTCCCCCGCTTGCCTTGAAAGGGTCTTCGATCACCATTCGAAAGTTCTCGAAGAGTCCTTTGACGGATCAGGACCTGGTCGACAAGGGCAGCATGACGGCCCAGATGCGAGACTTCCTGAAAGCGTGCGTCGAGGCCAGACTTAACGTCATTATCGCCGGCGGCACCGGCTCTGGTAAGACGACCTTGCTCAACGTGATGTCCAGTTTCATTCCCAAGGATGAGCGACTCGTCACTGTCGAGGACGCAGCCGAACTGCAGATCCATCAGCCAAATCTTGTTTCGCTGGAATCCCGACCCCCCAACATCGAAGGCGAAGGTCAGGTGACGATCCGCGACCTGGTTCGGAACGCGCTGCGTATGCGTCCCGAGCGAATCGTCGTCGGGGAGTGCCGGGGCGGTGAGGCCCTCGACATGCTTCAGGCCATGAACACTGGGCACGACGGCTCCATGTCAACCGTTCACAGTAATACGCCTCGTGACACCATCTCGCGTCTGGAAACCCTGGCCATGATGTCCGGACTGGAACTGCCGATCAAGGTCTTGAGCAAGCAGATTGCCTCAGCAATCAACATCATCGTGCAGCAGGCTCGCCTGTCAGACGGTTCCCGGAGAGTGACCTACGTCACGGAAGTGCAGGGCATGGAAGGGGAAACGATCCTCTTGCAGGACATTTTCGTTCACGAGCAGAAAGGCATCGATTCCGAGGGCAAGGTCATCGGAGAGATGAAGCCCACCGGGTTCCGTCCCAAGTGCGTGCCTCAATTGATCGCCGCGGGCTGCAAACTTCCGCCCGGATTGTTCACGTAGAGGTTCCGATCTGACATAAGCGTTGTGCATCAAAGCATCGCCCTTCTCCGGTTCCTTTGAAAGGAGGGGCTCTTAGTTGAATCCTATCGGCATTGTAATCCTCCTGTTCGTCGGCGTCCTTGTCGTCGTGGCAATCGTTCGGGCCATGGGCGGCAAAGGCCGCAAGACCATTGATCGACGCATGGAGGACGTGGTAGGCGGCGGTGGCGGGTTCGACGCGGGAATATCCGCTGAACTCGACGCTCGGATGATCGCGGGCAAGCGATCCGAGCGGTTTCAGATCATCAGCGACCTCCTCAAAGGCAGAACTTTTTTCAAGAAGATTGACCTCGCACTGATCGCCGCGGGAATTCCTCTCAAACCCGTGGAGTTCCTGGGACTGGTTGTCCTGTCTACCCTCGTGATGACGATCATCGGCATCTTTGTTGGGAAGAAGGTGCTGATGACGGTCTTGTTCACACTCATCGGGTTCAAGCTCCCTTTCATGGTACTCAACTTTCTTCGCGGCAGACGCATCCGGATTTTCGAGTCGCAGCTTTCTGATTCCCTGACAATGATTGCTTCCGGCCTCAAGGCTGGCTACGGGTTTCTGCAAGGAATCAATGCTGCCGCTGAACAAATGCCACCACCGATCTCCGAGGAGTTCAGGAGAGTCGTTCGCAGCGCCCAACTGGGGATGGAGATGCGGGACGCTCTGGAGCGGATGGGGCAACGTGTGCAGAGCTACGACCTGGATATGGCCATCACCGCCTGCTGCGTCCAGTTGCAGACGGGGGGCAATTTGTCTGAGTTGCTGGAAACCATTTCCCAGACCATCCGCGCCCGGATCAAGCTTCGCAGGGAGATTAGTGCGGCCACCGCCCAGGGCCGGATGAGCGGTGCGATACTGGTGCTGCTGCCAGTTGGCATCGGCGTGGCGTTGAACTTCATCAACCGCGACTATGCCTCGTTGCTCTTCACGACGGACCTGGGCAAAAGCATGATAAAGGTGGCCTTGGGAATGCAGTTCACGGGCTGCTGGATCATCAACAAGATGCTGCAGTTCGATGGTTAGAAGAGGTACTTCCTTCCGCAATTGCCAACCCGAGAGAACGTAACATCCTTCCCACAGGGGAGTGAAGGCACAAATGGTTTACATGATGGCCCTATGTTGGTTGGGATTCGTCGCCATGGTTTTTATGCTTGTGACGAGTGCGGCGGGCGGCCGGGTCATGCGACATCGACTTCAGGCTCTTTCCGAAGTGACCGAGGCCGAGGTTGCGGCTGCTCAGATTGATGAAGAAGAAGCCAAGCCTTTTATCGAGAGAGCCCTCTCGCCGATTCTCAAGAAACTTGGAGGAGTCATCGGCCAGAACGAGAAACTGGTGGGAGGCAATCTGGCCGAGCTTCTCGACTCGGCAGGTCATCCGCTGGGGATGATGGTCAACGAGTTGATCGGTCTGAAGCTCCTTTTCGTTATCTTGCTCGGAGTGGTCTCCGTTTTCCTTTGGCCTGTGATACACATCGGAGTCGGCAAGCTCGCCAGCAATCCCTCTTTCGCTACCGCTGTCAAGCTGAAGCCGCTAATCCCCCTCATCCTGCTTGTCTTCTGCATGGTTGGATTCTCCCTTCCCGATTTCCTTCTTCGCAGGACTGCCAAGAAGCGCATCAAGCAGATCAAGAAGAGTATGCCGGACGTCGTCGACCTGGTCACCCTCGGGTTGGAGGCCGGGCTCGGTTTTGACGGCGCAGTCGGTCAGACCATCGACAAAGTCAAGTCTCCGCTCACCGAGGAGTTGGCTCGCAGTATGAGAGAAATCGCGGCGGGCAAAACCCGCTCGGACGCCTTCCGCTCGATGGCCACGCGGGTCAAAATGCCGGAGTTGTCCCTCCTGGTGACCGCAATCGACCAGGCAGAGAAAATGGGGGTCGGACTTGGTACCGCCCTGCGTGCGCAAGCGGATGAGCTTCGCGAAAGACGGCGCATGTGGGCACAGGAACAGGCCGCCAAGTTGCCGGTGAAAATGCTCATCCCGCTAATCCTGTTCATCTTCCCTGCTCTCTTCATCGTCATCTTGGGGCCCGCCTGCGTGCAGTTTGCGGAGATGGCCAAGTCAGGACAGATGTTCTGATTGGGGACCAGTTCGTGCGCAAGCTTACCGTGCAGCCGAGAGTCAAGGTCAGAGCGCCGTTCTTGAATGAGTGGGGTCGTTTGCCTCTTGGAGTGGTCGGGTAAGGAGCGCAGGAAACAATCACCGTCGATCGGTCTGCCCGCATCGAAGTATTCTGGTACCAGTACCGCGGTTTCCCGTCTTCGAACAGAGGAGCAGCACCGGGTCATCAACGTATTTCGCTGAGTAGAGTTGGCCAAGGTCCGCCGGCATATCCCCACGATCCTCCACGTATACTCGCCGCAAGGCTGATCTGCCGCAGGCTCGATTCGCAGACCGTGATCCTGGCCCGGTCATTGGCAACCGGGACCATGGGCAGGACGATCGCTTTCAAAATCGCAATGATCGCGGTGACGACCAGCAGCTCAATGACCTTAAACCATAGGAAATGGTGGAGATTTCTTCGAGGGACAGGCCAAACGAATGAACACGCCAGACCGTTCACCGGCTGCAATCTTTTAGGTGGCGGATTACTGGTACGGCCCGTAGATGTACTGGTGGTAATACTT
>JACQGJ010000386.1 GCA_016199605.1 Armatimonadota bacterium
ATGACGATCAAACCTGACTACTCAACCGCACGCAAGGAAGCTGGCTTTGGCTGGTCTGCTTCGTGCGCACAGGGCGCCATCCGACAAGTGACCCAGACTCCAATTCGTGAGTTCAACCTAAGTGCTGATGCGTGCATCGAGGCCTATCGCAAAGGGCGCCCAATGCTGAAGGAGATGTTTGGCGACGACGTGGGCCTGCCCGGACTCGCCACACCCGCGATTAGCTATGGACACGCCAATGTTCTTGGAAGTGAGTTGCTGTTTCCTGAAGGCGGAGAGGTCGCGCATACTCACCCCTACGATTCGTTGGAGGAGGGGCTGCGTCGCTTGTCGGAGTCCGTGGACTTCTCCAATGCTGGCATGGCTCCGTTCTATCTGGGGTTTCGTGAACGCATGAGAGAAGCTTTTCTCGGTGAGCCGGTCGTGTTCGGCTTCGGTGACGAGGGCCCGATCACAACCGCCTACGAGTTGAGGGGTGAAGAGTTCTTCCCGGATATGATGGAGAACCCTCCCCTCGCTCGCGAGTTCCTACACGCAGTGGTCGAGAGCGTCCTTGCATTCCATCGCTGGATTTGCGCCCTGGATGCCAGACCACCGGTCAGCTCCGACGGCGGAGGGATGTGCGACGACCTTGCGAGCTTCATCCCTGCGAACTTGTTTCGTGGAATTGTCTTGTCGTCGTGGGAGCACTACTACTCCGGCATCACCACCGGCCGACGCAGCGCCCACGTCGAGGACCTCCGGGCAGAGCAACTCCCGTTCCTCGAAGAGATCGGATTCAGCCACTTCGATCCTTCCATCTCGCCCAAGCTCACTCCCCGGATTTTCGCCGAGAACTGCCGTGTGCCCTTCTCGTGGCGGCTCGGGTGCATCCACTATCGGGAGATGAGTTGTCAGGATATCGAAGATTTCGTTTTCCAGTCCGTGGCCGACGGTGCGAGCGGCGTGTTCACTGTCATCACTGAGTGTATTTGCAACAACGACGGAGTGGAGAAAGTCCATGCTTTCATCCGCGCGGCAAAGGAAGCCAAGCGAATGCTCGATGAAGGTATCCATCGCGAGGAGATTGGCGAACGAGTTTCCACAGAGGGCAGGCGGAAGCTCTGGGACGAATGGTGCGGCTACCTGAGTCCGAAGAGCAGCAGAGGAGGACAGAGAAGGACAGTTTCGCCTCCGGAAAGGTCCATCTAAGTGGCTGTCCAAGAACAACTCCGCGTTTTCGCATACAAGGGCGCTATTCTTGGACAGTCCCTAAGCACGATCTCCGCCGAGGATGAGCCGCAATTTCTCCATCGCCTTGGGGAGAGGATCGGCAAACAGCCACTCCACATCGATCCAGAACCCCTTGAGCGCATCGGAGCGGAAGAAGCTGTTCTGCTCAAGGGGAACAAGCTCATAACGTCCGCCCAGCATCCTGTAGAATTCCGCCCGACGTTGGAGGGGGTCAATGATCCAATACTCCGGAACCCCCGCTTTCTCGTAGAGTTGCTTCTTGTCGAAGTAGTCGCGGTGTCGGCTATCGCGAGAAACGATTTCGATGGCGATGTCCGGACCACCGTCCATGCCGTTGGCATGGACCAAATGCTGGCGATCTCGTGAGACATAGGCAACGTCTGGTTCCGGAGCATTGAAATCGGATAGCCTGAAAGCGAAGCGTGAGACGACGACAATTCCAACATCCATTGCTTCACAAAAACACCGAAGCAGCAGATACAGAAATCCTCCTATGTCATTGCTCACGTAATTGTCCGGCGAAGCCATGTAAATCACCCCATCAATCAGGTCGGCCTTCTGTCCGTCCTCGACCAGCGCGTAAAAATCCTCGACGGTTACAAGGTCGGACGCCGTCTCCTCCCACAGGCTGGCAACAATTGGTGCAGTCAAAGTGTCTGTGATCGCCATCGTTATACCTCCTCTCCGCGGCCTTCACACCGACCCGATTCTACCACAGCGGCGGACGACCAACAATCCAATCCACTCAGCACACCTGCCGTTCCGGATGACCGCTCACTTCTCACCGACCTCCCACGTATACTTCCGCCCATTCGTCCTCGGATCGGAATTGTCCGAGGCAGAGAAGTAGATGACTGTGTTCCAGTGCGAGAACCTCCCCTGCCCTTTCTCTCTGATGTCAACGTGCGCGACGTGAGCCGGGCCCAACGGTTTGCCGTCCTCGAAGAGTCGGAGTGTTGAGGGGGGTGCATCCTTGACGCCGTCGCCGACGTAGTGCGGCCCCAGGATGACCGTATAGCAGTGACCGATCTCGGCAGTGATTCGTGTCGGCGCAATCTCGCCCCGCAGCGGCAGCAGATAGCGGTATCCGTCTTCGGTGATGATCCGTCCCTCGCCTTCTCCTGCCGCGCTCGCGGTACCGCTCTTCGCAACCCAATCCACGTAGTCCAGGTTCAAGCCCGTACCGTCAGGATTCTCCAGTCGAACCAAGTGGACGCCCTTGGTTAGTCTCAGGGCGACTGGCTTGCCGTCGATCGCCCGGAGTGTCGCGAATCCCCAATTGTCCACATTGTCGGATCCGTAGCCGCCGGTTGACGGGAAAGGTATCGGCTTCTGAGCGTTGCCGTCGAGAAGGAACGACCGGGTCGCCTTCTCGGGCGTGGCGTAACGAATCAGCGGGAAGTAGTCGCCCGCCACGGGAATCTGCACTTCCCACTCGATCCAATGTGCTTTCGTGTTCCAGTGGGACAGCGACAACGCCGAGGCCGCCAGCTTGTCGGCGCGGACGTGGATCGTACCTCCGCCTTCGTTCACAAACCCCTCGG
The DNA here is from genome assembly GCA_016199605.1 of Armatimonadota bacterium. Lineage (GTDB taxonomy): Bacteria > Armatimonadota > Abditibacteriia > CG2-30-59-28 > CG2-30-59-28 > JACQGJ01. Next base: position 2,778 of record JACQGJ010000386.1, read on the forward strand.
ACTCCGTGCGAATCGGGATGCCCCACTGCTTGAGCCCGAAATCCGAAGGCGCGAGAGGTAGGCACACGGTGCGCGACGTCTTCTGCCGGTTGCCCTTGTCGTCCCTCACCGTCAAGGTCACTCCAACTTTGTCGCCCCTCCCAAAGGTGTGCTCGACCTTCACCCCTTGTGCGGGAACACCGCTAAGGTCCCATTTCCACGACACTACCTTCCCGACTGCGGAGACGGATCGTGTCGCGTCGAGGGAGACGCGAGAGCCGGTCGCCTCCTTCTGCACGGTCACCTCGAAGTCGGCGAGGATCTTGTTGAGGAGGTTGATGCGCGCGTAGCTCATGCCCGATTGATCGGTCGTCGTTCCCAGCACGTCCAAGATGTTAGAGGGTGCGCAACCGGCGCGCACACTGGCGGTCTGGAAGGAAGTGAAAGGGTGCTCCAACGGAACCTTCACCGGGTCGCCGTGGCTGCCGTCCGGCAGGATTTCCATCACGCGGTTCTCGGAGAGGCCCTTGCCGTTGGCGTCTTTCCCGCTGCAATAGTAGAACACGAACAAACGGTTGTCGGGAGTAACCTGGAAGCGACCGCTGCCGGGAATCTCGCTCGATGCTCCCTCCCCGCCGACGGCCAACGCATGGCGGAGGGCCACCTTGCCGTCACGAAGGATCGCGTGGTTGAGTGACCAGGTCTGCTTCCTGTCGGGAAAGAACTTTGGCCGCAACCGCTCATCCAGCGCGCGCTCCGTCCACAGCAGGTGAGCTGCGCCATCGGGCGCGACCCACAGGTCACCGGGGAACAGCCAGCCGCACGTCTTGTCCCGGCTGGCGATCTCCACCCACTCTGTGAACTTGCCGGTTGTGATGTCGGGACACCAGGCGAAGAACAGACGGCGGAAGTCGAAGTCCCAGTCCTGACCGGTGATCTCCTTCTTTGCAGCACGCCAGACTTTGTAGGGCTCGACAACGTCGCTAACGCCGCACCAGTAGACCGAGCGATTCTTCAGAGCCACCGTCGGGTAGCAGAGCCGCACCGGCTCCGGCTCGTCGTATTCCGCTCCCCAGGGCCACTTCAGCTTCCCCTGCGCCGACCATTTTCCGGTCCTGTCCAGCAACGACCATTCGGCGTGAGTGTAGCCGATGTTCTGGAAGAGAA
>JACQGJ010000387.1 GCA_016199605.1 Armatimonadota bacterium
CGGCAGCCCGGTATGACTTGCGGGGCTTCAGGGATGTGACCTTTCCACTCACAACGAGGCGAGGGCCGCATTGCAGGGCATAGGATTCCGGCCCCGGACGATAGTCGCGGGTGTGAAGAATAGCGGCCTTCCCATGACGAATGAGAAAGACGCCCCAATCTACGGCACGCAGTGGATTGCGCTTCTTGTGGTCAGTCACGATCAGCCCCAACGGCTTGTTGTACTCGTCGAAGAAGCCCCCGTTGATGACTGCCTGCGCGCCCGTTTTCCTTGCGATACTCTCAACGGAGGCCACGTCCAATCCGTAATCACTGGCTTTCAAAACTTTCACCTCAACGAGGTTCGGATCAATCGTGACGACATGCAGTCTCCCGGTCCGACCGGGAAGTCTGACTCTCAGAGTACCATAGGCCACTCCGGGGGTTTTCGTTTGCTCAACGGAACCAGTGTGGCGGGGCGCCGACGATCGCAAGCTTCGTGCGAGCATCAGGACCAGAAGGGTGAGCGAGATAGCCAGGATGCGAGTGAAGGATTTCATATCGTTTGTGGAAGGCTCATTTGGGGACTTCAGGCTCTGCTCTTGCCGGTTCCTCCGGCGCCACCGTTCGCAGTGCCTTCAGTTCCGGCAGGGCCAGGGGAGCAATCGAGACGTCATCAATCCATAGGTACCCGTGAGCGGCATAGGAGGATACGAAGATCCTCGCTTCCTGCGCTTCCGGTGGAACCGTCAGGTTCTGATCGAACAATCGCCATTCCCATGAAGGACCTGAAACTTCCTTCAGCTTCTCGTGACTCAAGTACCTTTTGGACACGTCATACCAGTAAACCGACACAATCAACCCGCGATCCGTGAGGTCTTGACCTCGTGTCCAGAATCGCACCGAGTATCGTTCCCCCGGCTCGACTCGCAACGCCCCCATTCCGGGAATGCCGAAGCTGGCAACTTGACCCTTGTCGGCGGCATGAAGGCGGATTGATCGGCTACCGGTATGGACCTGGCTGGTGTCCAGAAAGCCTCCAGCCCGCTTCGGAAGCTCCCACGATTCCGGTGTTTTCCCCTCTTTGTCAGCGCGTTCGAACCCTCCGTTATCAACAAAGGTAAGTTCGGAACAGGCGTCACCATAGTTAACGACCGGCTTCTCGCCGTTTTCAACGAGGTCGAAATAGATCCTGTAGGATCGACTGGAGGTCCCGTGGCGAACACGGAAACGTACTCGCCCGCGCTGGCCCCCCTCTTGGCTGGAACTTGGAGTTGGGACATAGATGGAAGGTATCTCTACGGGAGAGCCCTCATTGGACTTCAGTTCAGCCACACGGACTGACTTGGGGTCGAAAGTGCCCGAGATTCCGGAGTCGCGCAGCAGCTTTCCAAAGTCCGTTGCGACTTCCACTGTGATGTCAGACGCCTGGCAGGTTAGGGAAAGGGGTGAGCAGTAGTGCCAATCACGAAACGGATCCTTGCCGGCCGTTTCGCTTTGGCAACGTACTCCCGGCAACTGCCCGCCAATCAACATGGCGGAGAGGAGGATAGCTTGTAGTCGATTTCCCAAAGCTCGGTGATCTCCGTTTGAGGTGGATGAATACCACCCGGTGATAAGGTTCGGCTCCTCCCGGGGTTCCACGCAACGATGAACAATTCGTCTGCCGGGAGGATTCCCCATGGGATCGAACTGCCGGTCAGTTGATAGTCGGGTCAGGAGTCGTCGACTATTCCTTAGTCGTCGACTATTTCATCTCAGTGCGTGGAAAGGTGAATCCAACACTGACAACGAACTGCGTGCTGTCGCTAAAGCCGGTCTGAAGCGCGCCCGCGCTGATGCTGAGCTTTTCAGTGGGCTTGAATTTGAGCATGGCTGACCACGGAGTTCTCGCTTGCACCTTGTGAGTCGTGCCGACTTCCGATTCCAGTGAAATTCTTTGACTTAAGGCAGCATCAAGGCCAAGAAACCCACCCAACCTTGAGCCGTTGAGAGGGGTTCCTCCTTTGGAGTAATCATCCCATCGAGCCCCGAGATGTCCATGGATGCGCCGCGAAGCTCCCTCCGACTCCTGTTCGCCTTTAGGGCCGAGCGATCGACTCAGCACGCAGTATGCGGTGCCCTGGTCCAACGGTCCAAGCCAGTTTGCTCCGACTGCAACCGCGGGAGATGTCTCGGACTCGGACTTGATTCGGAGCTTCAACCCCGCTGTGAAACCGTCTTCTTCAATGGGGTTCGTGCCCAGCGTAACATAGCCGAGCGACAACTCCATTTTGTCCGAAGTCAGCCCCCCGCCGGCGAAGGTGAACCAGTTCCCGCTGATTCCAGCCACGTCCTGTTTGAGATAAGTGGCCCGAGCTTTGACCTCGTCTTTGTTAGGCATATACGCGGTTGGATTGAGAGCCAGCCCAGTTTGACCGTAAATGTTCGGATCGGCGAGAGCTACTCCGGCCCTGAATAGGCTGAGCGTTACTAAAGCTGTGACAATTCTGTACACCATGTAAAGCATCCTTTCCTGTTGTGACTAATGAGTCTTTTTCCGACGAGAAGATGGGAGCTATTTTAACCAGCAGAGCAAGGCGAGTCAAGGAACCCGCAACTTTGCCCCTCGCAGCCTGCTTCTCCGAGAGAAGCTCGGTAAAATGGAAAGCCCGGCCCCTTCAACGGGGCCGGGCTGCTTGTGGCTAAGGATGAACTTCTCTCGATCAGAACTGGTAACCGAGTGACAGGGAGAAGTATCCCGGCTTAATGGAACCGACAGTCGCGGAACTGAAAGTGGATACATAATCGTATCCGAGCTCTGCGCGCCAGTTCGTGTTGAAGTTGGATCCCAGCAGGATGCCGCCACCGAGCTTGGTGCTGCTTTCGCTCAGCGGGGTTTCCACTTTGACCCGATAGACTCCTGCTCCGAGTCCCCAGTAGGCTCTCGGGAGTTTGCCGTCCTGCTCTGTGTCCGTACCCAGTGGGAGCAGCCACGTCGCTTTGAGCGGGACGGTTGTCACCTTAACGCCGGCGTTGCTCTTGTTGGAGTAGCCAACGCCTACACGCAGGTCGCCTTTGGGTTGCGCCCAGGTATAGTCTATTTGACCGCCGAACCAGGTGCTGCCCAGCGTGGTGCGAACGTTACTGTCGGTGGGCCTTTGCGCGCTGATCGCGATCCCAAAGCTCCCCGGTTTCTTCTCATCATCGGCGGCCAGTGTCATGGATGCCATGCAGGCTGACACCGCCAACACGATTGGTAGGACTTTCCTCATTCTTTTTCCTCCTGAAATGCTATTGTTTGCGAACGCTCCGAACAGCGGCAAAGGACAAACCGACTTCAGGGACGGAGGATGGCTTCTTCTCGGAGTTGGGGTGCTGGGTGTTCCCTTGGTTTCCCCCAGGTCCGTTCCGTTGCTGAGTTTCTCCTCCCTGCTCAGCGTGTCTTCTGCCAGGCACTCACAGTCGCACAGCCTTCCTCCTTTCACTTTGCCAATCTCGGGTTTCGTTGAACCAAAGATTGAGTTTAACGAATCGGTACGCAAAATGCAAGCAGGCTGCGCCGGGCTAATCCAAGTTTTTCCAGGATTCTTTACGGGGGAATGGGATTGGGCTTGCCCGGCGCTTTCCGCTGTGTGGAGTCCTCAATGTTCCGAGGGTCGCGATTGGGCAATGCGATTCTTGGTTATCTTGAGAAGGACTCTTCTGGCGGCTAACCTTTCGCCCGCGTCGCCTCGTTACTCGCCGTAGGATCTTCCGCCGCGTTGGACACCACAACGCGGAAGGAGAGCAAGGCGTCCGTGGCGAGGGCTTCGCCGGTCCACTCCTGCGCGGAAGCCTCGCGCAGGTCGGCGATGTCCTGCCAACCGGAACCATGCTGTTCGTCCCGTGCCTGGCACAGTGGGACCGATGCTCTCTCTCTCCAGCCCGGTGGTCGAATCCGCGACCGCGGCAAAAGCCCCCACTTTTTTCGTATGCTGCGCCTCGAAGATGAGAAATGGACGCTCGCGAATGAACCGTCCCCTGGTCGGCCGATATCGGGTGACGGGGAGGGCCCGTCCGGAGGGGAGGCTTGCGTCCGGAGGTTGCGGAAGCCGTTCTTCACCGGGACCACGGCCGGCCGGAATTCCGTCCAGATGCACAATTCGTCGTTGTCGGTCAGGCCGCCTCGGGTCAGATTGTGGCTGCCGACGAAGGCTTCGATCTCGTCCACCAAAACTATGCATGCCAGATGCCGTCGATCGGGCCCAGGCGCGCCTCACAACCGGCGGTAGCGAGGACTTGAGCGGTTGCCCAGTTCGCCCCGCTTACATTAGGTTCCTGCCAGCCGCTACCCAGGACCACCTTGACCAACACCCCATCAGAGAGCAGTAGACCGCGTTCACCAATGATATGGGGATCGTGTGAGGGGGGTAGTCGCAAGAAGCGGGGCCAATCGCCGTTTGTGCGCCTACCCTACGTCAGACAACTCATCAAGCTACTGCGGGCCTCTTGCCAGAGGAAGATTGCGCGTGTGGTTCGGACAGCCTGAGTCGATCTTTGTCGAGAATTCGGGACCAGTCCATGGACATCGCGATCGCGGGTTCGCCGCAATTGAGAGCTCTGTCGCCCTTGCGCAATTCCCGGAGACTTGCTATAATGCCGCCAGTTTTGGGTTAACCTGCCCCGACTATCACGATTGAAGCACGGCCGGCTCGATTCACAGGCGTACCGAGTCGGCTGATTTATCTTATAAGGAACCTGGGTTGTTCGGACATCCCTGGGAGGAGAAGTTGATTGCGCGACTATGAAATGGTAAGCATCTTGAGCCCGGGTCTCGAGGACGCTGAGATCCAAGAGTCCATTCAGAAATTGACCACGGTGGTGCAGTCCAAGGACGGAACCGTGGAAAACGTCAGGACCTCGGAAACCCGACGCCTGGCTTACCCCATCAAGAAGCGGACTGAGGGCATCTACGTGGTCATTAACTTCCGGGGGGAATCGGTTATTGTTTCTGAGCTTGACCGAATCATGAAGCTTGACGACCGCGTCCTGCGACATCGAATCTTGACGGGAATCGCCATACCCCCACTTGCCCAAGTGCCGGCAGAGCAGTCCGCTGCCGAAGGGTCCGACCAAACTGAGGCGGAGCCGGAGGCTGTTGAGGAACCGGCGAGCGAGGGTGTTCCCGAAGCGGCCGTCAACGATGACCAGTCGGCTGGCGTGTCCGAAGCCGAAGCGTCCCTGGCGGTTTGAGGATGCCCGGCATCTTCATGCCGGTCCGTATAAAATCTTACCGTGGAGGTATCGAATGAACCGCATTGTTCTGATCGGGAGACTTACCCGAGACCCTGAGTTGAGGTATACGGCAAGCGGGCAGGCCGTGGCCACGTTCACCCTTGCTGTCGACCGCCGCTTCAAGAATGCTCAAGGAGAGAAGGAGACGGATTTCGTTCGGTGTGTTGCTTGGCGACAGTCGGCCGAGTTTGCCGCAAATTATCTCACAAAAGGCCGCTTGACTGCGGTGGACGGCCGTCTGCAAATCAGGGACTACACAACCCAGGACGGACAGAAGCGGTCAATGACTGAGGTGGTCGCTGAGAATCTGCAAGGACTGGACCGCCCCAAGGAAGCGGCTCCTGCCGAGGCAGAAGTTCCGATGCCAGAGCCTCCTTTCCCCGCTGCAGCCGCGGCGGAAGAATTTGATGAAACCGATCCCTTTGCGGACGAGTGAGTTTTAGACGGAAATCTTTGCTATGGAGTCGAAATGAGTAACGGTTCAGACCATCGAGGACAAGGCGGACGAGGCGGCCCGCGATTCCGTCGGATGAGGAAAAAGGTGTGTGCCTACTGCGCAGATTCCCATGCTATCATCGATTACAAGAATGGCAGTCGCCTGCGACGCTTCGTTTCAGATCGCGGCAAAATCCTGCCGCGCCGTCAAAGCGGGAATTGCGCCAAACACCAAAGGGAAATTGCTCGCGCAGTCAAACGGGCGCGCGAGTTGGCGCTACTTGCGTTTGTTGGTGAATGACCTTCTCTCGCGGGGATCAGTGGAATCCGGCTACTCAAGGTGGTCAGGGCTTGCTGATCTCCCGCAGTTCCGACTCGCCGGGGTCGTGTATGCACCATCTAATCTCGTTGCTGTCCCAATGTCGGGACTTCCGGCGTCTGGTTGAGACCCTTGAGAGCGGCAACCTCCGTCAGACGGGTAGCTCCCCCACCTTCCCCTGCTTTTCCATTCACGGAGTGAGCCGGTCGGCGAGGGCTTGTTATGTCGCCTCTTTGTGGCCGTATCTACGGCGGCCCTGCCTTATTCTTACGGCAGACACCGAATCCACCAGCCACGTCGCCACCGAGCTCGAAAGTCTGATTCCCAGCCTGCTGGCCACGGACGGGACCACGGATGTTGTTCCCAGGGTGCTCGTTCTGCCCTCACACGACCTGCTCTTTGAGGCCACCTCCCTGCCAGACCCTCAAGTCGTCCAGGACCGCTTAGCGGTTCTCGATGCCTGGCATCACGATGAGCCTGTTTTTGTGGTCGCTCCCATCAACGCTTTCGCTGGTTTCCTTGTGCCCCGCGATTTGTTCCGTCACGGAACCTTCACCTTGCGGGTTGGAGTGGAACAGAACCTCGAGGAGTTGATGCGTCGCCTGGTTGATGATGGCTACCATCGCGTGGACACCGTCGAACAGGTGAGTGAGTTCAGCGTGAGGGGAGGCATCGTTGACGTGTTTCCGCCAACTCTGGACAAGCCCCTGCGACTGGAGTTCTTCGGCGACGAGATCGTGTCCCTTCGGCAGTTTGATCCGCAGACTCAGCGGTCCTTCGAGTCATTGGATCAATGTGAAATCTCGCCGCCGCGTGAGATGATCCTGACCCCGCCAACCGTGCAGGCAGCTATTCCCCGAATCCGTGGCGCACTACAGGAGCAACAGAAAACTCTAAGTGAGCAGGGGCGAGAGGAAGCTCGGGCGCTGCTGGCGGAGACGGTGGAACTGGATCTCCAGCGCCTTGAGCAACTGGCCTATTTCCCGGGTGTGGAGCGATATCTTCCCTTTCTCTACTCCGAGGGAACCAGACTCGTCGACTACGTGCCCTCACAGACCTTGATCTTCTGTGACGATCTGGCGCGCCTTCGTCGCTCGTGGAGTCAACTGGCGGACGCTTTCAACGAGTACCTGGGAGACAAAGTGAAGGCAGGGGCCTTTCTCCCCTCTCCGCTCCCCTGGTATCCGGATCTCGGAACCTTGCTGCAGAGGCTGCGCGGACATGTCTCCTGCAATCTCATCACCGCGGCGCCAGATCCGGGCCTCCCCCATAGATCCCCCAACACGACCTTCTTCACCGAGTTCCAGATGCTCCCGAGTTTTCAGGGACAGGTCGCCTTACTCGCCGAAAGGTTGAAGAGATGGCAGGACGAGCGCAAACACATCGTATGCTCGACTCATCATCCGCAACGACTTCTTGAGCTGTTTCGCGATACGGGAGTTTCGGCGGTCCGGTTGGCCAAGCCGACAGGTTCGGGCACGGAGCACCAGGTCAAGCAACGTCGGCAGCGCCAGAAAGCACTTCCCCCCGGGGAGATCGAGGTGGCCACCTACGGTGTCGCGGCCGGTTTTGAGCTCCCAGAAGCCAAACTCATCTTCCTGACCGACGCCGAGATCTTTGGTTGGTCCGGAGTTCATCGACGCTGGCGCAAACGACGGGAAGGTTCCGTCGCCATCGCCTCCCCAGTCGACCTTGACCTTGGTGATTACGTGGTCCACATCAGCCATGGAATCGGCCTCTACCAGGGCATCAGCAGACAGACTGTGCGCGGGTCCGAAGGAGAGTACTTGCTAATCCAATACGCCGGGGCCGACCGGCTGTTCGTTCCGGTCCACCAGATTGATCGAATCCACAAGTTCATCGGCAGCAACGGAGTCGCTCCGGCCTTGAGTTCTCTCTCAGGCGCTTCGTGGGAGACGACAAAGAAGAGAGCCCTCAAAGCCGCGAAAGACATCGCCGAGGACCTCGCCAAACTCTATTCTGCAAGAGAACAAGCCGAGGGGCATTCCTTCCCCCCAGATTCCCCGTGGCAACGCGAGATGGAGGTCTCTTTCGAGTGGGAGGAAACGCCCGATCAAGCCAAAGCCATCGAAGTCGTCAAGGAGGACATGGAAAGCGAAAGCCCGATGGACCGCCTCATTTGCGGGGACGTCGGATACGGCAAGACCGAGGTCGCTCTTCGCGCCGCCTTCAAGTCCGTTCAGGATAACAAGCAGGTTGCCGTCCTTGTCCCGACTACGGTTCTCGCGCAACAGCACTTCAACACTTTCCGCGAACGACTTGCGCCCTACCCCGTGACCATCGACCTCCTGAGTCGATTCAGATCCAGAATTGAGCAGGAAGGAATCGTTAAGTCGATTCGCGCCGGCAGTGTCGACATTGTGATCGGGACTCATCGGCTCCTCTCCAAGGATATGAAGTTCAAGGACCTGGGGTTGTTGGTCATTGACGAGGAACATCGCTTCGGAGTTGAGCAGAAGGAAATCCTGAAGCAACTCAAAACCGAAGTGGACGTTCTCACCTTGACTGCGACTCCGATCCCCCGGACGCTGCACATGGCTCTGGGCGGAATCCGCAACATGAGCATCATCAACGACCCACCCCGCGGACGGTTGCCAGTGCAGACTTACGTCACCCAATTCGAGGACGATCTCGTCAGAACAGCGATCTTGCGAGAGATGGAACGAGGCGGGCAAGTATTTTTCGTTCACAATCGTGTTCGGTCGATCCGGCACGTGGCCTCTCACATCGCTCGTCTGCTGCCCACGGCGCGCATTGCCATCGGGCATGGCCAATTGCCTGAAGATGAATTGGAGGAGATCATGCTGGATTTCTACAACGGCCAGTATGATATACTCTTGTGCACAACAATCATCGAGAGCGGGCTTGACATTCCCAACGCCAACACTTTGATCGTGGATCGGTGTGAGCATTTCGGTCTCGCGCAGCTTTACCAGTTGCGAGGTCGGGTGGGAAGGTCGGATCGACAGGCTTATGCCTACTTCCTTTACGGGCGGCACGCCAAACTGGGATATGCGATGGAACAGAGGATCGAGGCGCTGAAAGAGTTTTCAGGGCTCGGCTCCGGGTTCAAGGTCGCCTTGCGTGATCTGGAGATCAGGGGAGCGGGAAATCTTCTCGGCGCGGAGCAGCACGGCAATATACAATCGGTCGGCTTCGACCTGTATTGCGAGATGCTGTCGCAGGCGGTCAGTGAGATCCACAACAAGCCTATGGAGACCCATCGGGATTTCCCTGAGGTAGACTTACCGGTTTCCGCCTACCTTTCGGAAGACTATATACCCAACCTGAATCAACGCCTTGACATTTATCGCCGGCTCGCCTCGGTGGAGGTCCTCAAGGATGTGGATTCGCTCGAGACGGAGTTGGAAGACCGGTTTGGAGTCATGCCTGCTCCGGTGTCCAATCTTCTGCGAATCATGAGACTGCGACTTGGCTGCCAATCCATCTCCGTGGAGCGGATTTCCCAGTCGGAGCGAGAGATGCTTCTTCGATTCACTCCCCGGGCGCGACCTTCCCAGGGCGAGTGCTTGAAGCTCTACCGGGAGTTGAGTGCTTCCCATTCTCATGATCTGCTGAATGCAGTGAAGATAAAACCGGAGGGGATGAGCCTTAATCCGAGAGGTCTCGACCCTCAAACAACCCTTGGGTTTATCGAAGATATAGTGCATACCATGGCCACGTGGCGCGTCGCCTGACTTCCGTGGCAGCACGGAGTCGATTTCCGGCCCGAGACAGCTCGGAGGACGTTCATACGTGCGTATCGAGGTGAATCGATGCCAGTCGTAGTTGGCGTAGTGTTTAACGACCGAACGAGAGTTAGCTATCACGATCCCGGTGAGCTTTCCTTGCGACGAGGGACTCAGGTTGTAGCTGAATCCAATCGAGGCGTTGAGATCGGCAAGGTGCTGACGGAACCATTCGATGTGCCTGCCGAAGAAGTGGAGCCCCCCATTCGTCGTCTCTTACGGATCATGACCGAGGCGGACCGACAACGACAAAACGCTGTTGTCGACAAAGGGCGGGAGGCCTATCACCTGTGCGAGGAGCTGATTCGGCATCGGGAGATTGAGATTAAACTGGTTGAAGCGGAGTATACCTTCGACCTCAGCCGAATCTACTTCTACTTCGTTGCCGAGGAACGTATCGATTTCCGCGACCTTGTGAAAGACCTCGCCGCAGTTCTCAAGAAACGAATTCAGCTCCATCAGATCGGCGTTCGGGACACGGCGAAAAGGCTGGGCGGGTGTGGCGCCTGCGGGCGCGAGTTGTGCTGCAGCACCTGGTTGAGAGCTTTCGATCCGATCTCGATCCGCCTGGCGAAAGATCAGGGCCTGCCGCTGAATCCGATCAAACTCTCTGGCGCTTGTGGGCGGTTGAAATGCTGCCTCCGCTACGAGAACGTCTTCTACAAAGAATTGAGCAAGCTCTTTCCGAAGGTCGGCGCGCAATTTGAGACCCCCCATGGATTGGGCAAAGTAGTCGACCGCAACATCCTGAAGGGCGAAGTGGTCGTCATCGTGCCCGAGCACGGCCGCTACGCCTGCCCGTGTGGTCCCGACCGCTGCGCCGGCAGGGCACCCGTTCCCTGACTGCTGGCTTGGCAGGTCCTTGCCGGCCTTCATCCTATACTCTGGAGAAGTCAAAGTGTCCACGGTTGCGGAATTCTCTCGGAAGGTGACGGAGAATGTTGAGCAGGTCATCGTTGGTAAGAGACAACCGATCCGTCTTGCTCTGGTTGCGATGCTTTCGGAAGGCCACGTGCTCTTGGAGGACGTGCCCGGGGTCGCCAAGACGATGCTTGCGCGCTCCCTCGCCAAATCTGTAGGTGTCACCTTTGCCCGCGTACAATGCACTCCCGACCTTCTGCCCAGCGACGTCACCGGAGCTTCCATCTTCAACCAGAAGACCTCCGACTTCGAGTTCCGGCCGGGCCCGGTTTTCCATCAGATTCTACTCGCCGACGAAATCAACCGAACAACTCCCAGAACCCAATCCGCCTTGCTCGAATGTATGGGTGAGAAGCAGGTCACCCTCGACGGTGTTACCCGTCCGTTGCCGCGGCCGTTCATGGTGATCGCAACACAGAATCCGGTGGAACACGAAGGCACCTTCCCCCTGCCCGAGGCCCAGTTGGATCGTTTTCTTTTGCGCCTTTCCATCGGCTATCCCGCCTTTGACGACGAAGACGACATGCTGCAGCGGCTTCAGCATGGACACCCGATTGATGACTTGCAGAAAGTAGTCACCGTCGAGGAATTGATGCAGGCTCAAGAACAGGTAAGGGAGATATTTGTTCACGACGCCGTCCGGAAATACCTCGTGCAGGTTATCCACGCCACGCGCCGCTCCCCCGATCTTCTTCTGGGAGCGAGTCCCCGGGCCGCCCAGGCTCTCTTCAGAACCTCGCAAGCCATGTCCGCCTTAAACAGTCGCACCTTCGTGCTGCCCGACGATATCAAAATGCTGGCGGGACCTGTGTTGGAGCATCGAATCATCCTGAACCCGGAAGCCCGGCTCAGACGGAAGACAACCTCCAGTGTTCTCCGGGAGATCGTCGAGTCGGTGCCTGCGCCCATTGAGAAGAAGGAGTGAGCCCGTTGTCCCGGCTCACCCGCTTTCTCTTCCTTCTCTTTGTGTTGCTGCTTATCCATCTCTATGGTTTGGGTTTCCTCGCCTACTCGCTTTACGCCCTGGCCGGGGTCCTCCTCAGCTCGTGGTTGATGTCGCGGCAATCGCTCGCCGGGATTGAGCACAAACGGACAGTCAGCCGCCAACGTTGCGACGTGGGAGAGTCGGTCACCGTCTCCGTCGAGATCACGAATGCGAAATCGCTTCCCGTCCTTTGGATGCTGGTAGAAGATTACGTCACGGGGAGGTTGCCGGTGAGCGGGGAGCGTCTGCGAGTCTTCAGCATGAGGCCCGGACAGACTGGCCTCCTGAGATACGAAGTCAAATGTCTGTGTCGAGGCTACCATGCGATGGGGCCCCTGCTGTTCGAGTCAGGGGATCTTTTCGGGCTTTCACGCAAATTCCGCACAGGATCCACGGTCGATTACGTGACCGTTCTTCCTAAAGTCGTTCCCTTGACAACTTACGGAATCTCCACTCACCGGCCCATTGGCGAGGTGCGGGTTCAGACGCAAATCCATGAAGATCCGACGCGCCTCGCCGGAGTGCGAGAATACGTGCGCGGCGACAGCCTCAACCGTGTCCACTGGAAAGCGACGGCCCGCACCGGGACTTTGCACAGTAAGGTTTACGAACCGACGACAATGATCGGGGCAAATATAGTCCTGGACTTCCACGTGGACACCTACGAGGGCCCAGAGGCTTTTGAGAGATCGGAGCTGGCCGTCACGACAGCCATTTCTCTCGCCGCGTACATCCTCGAACACAAGCAACAGGTCGGTTTCTTGAGCAACGGGCGCGACGCCCTCGACAGGATCAAGGAGGAGCGCGAAGGAGCGGAAGTTGCCTCACGGTCCGAAGCGCGGCGTCTTGCCTCCGAAGAAGGAACTTCCGACCGTTTGCGCCCCGTCGAAGTCAGAAACCGGCGAGGCGACGCGCAACTGGAGCAGATGCTGGTCACCCTCGCGAGGCTGGAGCTGACCGATGGACTGTCCGTGGGTGAGGTGCTGCTGGCTGAGTACACTCGGCTTCCACGCGATGCCGCGTTGATCGTTATCACCGGTAGAGTCGACCCCTTGCTGCTTGAAGTTATCACCGAGGTCAAACGATCCGGTTTCGTGGTGGCAATGTTCGTTATCAACCATGCCGTGGAATGGGAGCGATCCGTCGTGAGTCTGGCTCCCCTGGGCATTCAGTGCTATCATGTGCGTGACGAGAGGGATCTCGCAGACCTGGCTGTTGCGACGTTTTAGTGACGATGCAAAACCCTATGACCGGCAACTCGCCCGACACTCAATCCCCGGAGGAGATCTCCGCGAGTAGCGGATTCCCCAATCCGCTTGGCGGCTCGAAGCCGTTCGATATCGTCACCGATGTTTTCATCCCCGCTTGCATTCTCGGCATGGCTGTCAGTTTTGCCTACTTTCTCCTGGAAATCAGAGCTGTTGCAGCGGACACCGGTTCCTACGCGTTGCGGTATGCCTGCTTCTGGTTTCTCACGGCTGTGGTGCTTATTTCCCGACTTCGTACGAAGTACGGTGGTGCGACAGTCGCCGTCCCCTACCAGATCGCTCTCGCAGGAGCAATGCTCCTCTTCCTTTTCCGTTTCTCGGGGGACGTTGGCTCTTTGGCTGGTGGCGTTTTTTCGGGTGTTCTGGTCAACTGCCTCATCGTGGCGGTGACATGGTGGGGCATCAGCAAGCTGACAGACGAATGCACGATCGAGGAGGAAACGGCGGATGAAACTAATGAGGGGTTGCTCAGCGCCTTCAGAAAACCGACAGAAGCGAAACAGGAGGTGGCGCAACAGCACCACAAACGTCGGCATCCGGGACGGCTCGTCATCTACTTTGCCCTGGGTGCGCTTGTAGTGTTCGGGCTTTCCCAGAAGGCACTTGCGTTGGGTGGGCCGGACTCAGCCTCGGTTGCCTTCCGGTGGATGGTCGCCTACATCTTCTTCGCTCTCTCGCTGTTGGCGACTACAAGCCTGTCCGGTTTGCGCCTCTATCTCAGGAGGCGTGATCTTCACATGGAGCGCGGCCTCCCGTCAAGGTGGATCACGGCCAGCGGCCTAATGGTGATTGCCCTCCTCACGTTGGCCGGGTTGATGCCACGGATGGCCGCGGAGGCGCGAGTTTGGGTGGTTTCGACGATTGCCCATCGCCGCTCACCTTCGAAGCAGGAAGTCCCGTTCCAGTCACCCGTCGAGGGCTTCCGAGCTCCTCGAGGCGAGACGCGCACCGCCACCGAGGAGCCGGGTTACCGGCGTGCCGATGATCCTACACAAACTGCGGGCCAACCTGACCGTAGAGGCGCTGGACAATCGCGGGGGAAAGCTCAGGCCCCTTCACAGCAACCCGGCGAGAGTGGACAGTTAAACCCGGCGATGAGTGGCCGGCAAGGCGGCAAGTCAGGAGGAAAGGGAACGGGATCCGAGCAGTCGGGACAGGGGAGAGGCGAAAGCCCGGCGCACGGCCGGGAAGCCTCCCCTCAACCGCAGAATCAGGGTCACGACCGGCAGAACGGGACCGAGACTACCCAACGCAGTGGACAAAAACAAGACGATCCAAACCGTGAGAGCCGAGGTCAGACCCCTCAGCGCCAGGCCCAAAGGGACCAGGCCCCCCACAACCCGGTCACGCGGCATCGGCAGCGGAACTCACCTTCCCTGGCGCTACTTTCGCGACTGCTATCCCTTCTGGCAATCATCGCTGTTATTCTGACGACGCTCTTTTACCTGGTGCGCAACCTACGCCTTCTTCGGAACTTCCTCAAGCGGCTGGCGCGATGCTTGCCCGCGCTATCACCCCTGTGGCACCGGTTCGGGGGCTTGATCGACAGGATTTTGCGTCTGTTCTCGCGAAGGCCGGAGGGGAAGGGATCTCCCAGTTCACTTTACCCCAGGAAGAGGTCAGGAAATCCGTTCACAGAGGATCGCTTCTTCGAGACCATGCTCCCGGCAGATTCCATCAGGCACGCCTACGGACAATTCCTCGAGTACGCCGAGATGAGAGGCTGCCCGCGCAAAGAGCAGTGGACTCCGTTGGAGTTTCTGCGAAGGTTGCCGGACCCATTGAGCGGCTTGAAGGAAGAGGCAGCGGTTCTGACCCAGCTTTACGTTCTCGCCGCCTACACGCCGACGGAGGTCTCTCCAGCGCACCTCGAGCAACTCCGGTCTCGTTGGTCACATTTCGCGGAACACGCCGGTCAGTTCCTCCTCACGCAGAAAGCGACAGCATGATGCGCCCCTTCCGTCTCACAAGGACTCAAGCCTTTCTTCTTGCCTGGATCAGCCTGGGTTGGGTGACTGGACCCGTCGCGTTCCAGACTTCTACCGCGTCCACCTCCGGGTCACTTCAGCAGAGCATCGACAAGCTGTTGCTTGATCCCTCACTCCGCGGCGCGTTTGTCGGGGTCCTCGCACTTCGCGCCGACAACAACGAAACCCTCTACGAGAAGAACGCAGATCTCCGGTTCGTTCCCGCCTCCAATGTTAAGATCGTTACCTCCGCGACCGCGCTGCTCGCCATGGGGAAAGA
>JACQGJ010000390.1 GCA_016199605.1 Armatimonadota bacterium
GAGAGACCTCCCGTCAGGGAGAGACCTCCCGTCAGGATTTTCACGTTCGGGCTTGGTTATGACGTCAACACGCAGCTTCTCGATCGTCTGGCCGAGGAGAATGGAGCGACCTCTGACTACGTAAAACCGGGGGAGGACATGGAGGTGCGTATCTCCAGTTTCTTCGAGAAAGTCAGCTACCCGGTGCTGTCCGATCTGGATCTCGACTGGGGCAGCCTCAACGTCTATGACCTGTTTCCCCGGGAACTGCCCGACCTCTTCAAAGGATCGCAGGTGACGGTGCTGGGGCGGTATAAGAACGCCGCCGAAACAAAGCTCCAGCTTTCGGGATTTGCCCAGGGAAAGCGAAAGCAGATGGTGTATGCCGCGGCCACCCCCGCGAGAGACACCGATGACGACGCGATTCCACGCTTGTGGGCTTCACGCAAGGTAGGGCATCTTCTCAGCGAGATTCGTCTCCACGGTGAAGACAAAGAACTGAAGGAAGAGATCGTTCGGTTGAGCCTGGAGTTCGGCATCCTCACCCCTTACACTTCCATGCTTGTGCAGGAAGACGAGAAGCGAGACCGTGTCGTGCTGGACCGCGTCGCGCCGCAACGCAGCGCCGGTGGAGGAGGCTTCGGGGGGGGCGGCCAGGCGGGGCCGGCAGGAGCCCCCGGGCCGGCGGCTCGCAGCAGTTTCGAGGCGAAGCAAGGTCGCGACGGTGTGGACGCGAGCGTTGCGATTCAGTCGCTCAGAATAGCGGTCAAACCCTACGACGAGACTTCCTCATCAAAGTCCCAGAGCCAAAGCGTCCGTCGCGTCGGCAACAAGACCTTCTATCTGGTCGACGGCGTCTGGACGGATAGTCTGCTGAAGAAAGACCAGAAGACCACGAAAATCAAGTATCTGAGCGACGCCTACTTCCAGCTCGCAGCGAAAGATGCCGATCTTGCCAGGTACCTTTCCATGGGAGAGAAGGTCATTGTGTGTCTCCCGAAGGCGGCCCTTGAAATCTCCGAAGCCGGCAAGGACAAGCTCACCCCCCAGGAGCTCGCAGACCTTCTCCGGTAGCAGGCTGAGAGATCACATCTTACCGAATCGTGACCAATCTGGTATAGTGTCTGCGGCCTCGACACGAGGCCGGGTAGAGATTCGACATTCCCATTTCGGTAAGCGATGAGTCTGCTTAAAAAAATCCTCACCCAACCGGGTGACAAGAAGAATCCCAGAATTCAGGAAGCTCTCCAGGTCGGCCACCAGACCTACAAGGCCGGCAGGATCGCCGACTCCGAGCAATTGTACCTCGAGGCCCTCGACTTGTCGCGCAAACTGCGCTCGCACGCCGACACGGTGGAGTCCCTGTTCTGTCTCGCCGCGGTCCATGCCCAGCACGATCCTCCCAAAGCGGTTCACGATCTGATCCAGTGCGAGCAGACGGCGCGCTCCCATCTCCGCGACGAGGACCTCAGTCGGGTGCTCAACGACATCGCCGAAGCCCTGACCAACCTCGGCCACGCCGAGGAAGCCAAAGCAAAGTATTCCGAAGCGATTTCCCTCGATCAAAGGACCGGCGATGTCAACGGGTGGATCAACAAGCTGGTCAAGCTTTGCGCTCTGAACCGGGAGGAAGGGCTTTACTCGATCTGCCACGAGCTTTGCGTCGAGGGCATGAAAATATGCGAGTCCCACAAGAATCCTCCGGCGATGATCGCGATGTCCCTGACCTATGTGGGTCTCCTCCGCGACGTCCTGGAAGCCCCCGAAGTCGCCAAGCAATACATGCGCAAGCTGGAGATCCTTGTCCCCCGCTATGCCGAGGGAGACCAGCGGGCGGAGTACGAATACCAGCAGGCCTGTTCGCTCCTGAAGACGGGTCCGCTTGATGAAGCTGAGGAACGAATGGGCCGGGTCGCTCTTTCCGCTCGTTACACCCGCCAAACGCGTCTTCTCCAATCGGCCCAGCTTGCCCTCGCCGCTCTGTGCGTCGCTCGGCAGAACTTCGCAGGACTCCACGACGTGCTCGACCATTTGAGTCACATCGAAGATGATCACCAGAAATCAAAGGTTGACTTGCTCAGGACCCGTCTCGCGCTCCATCACGGCCGGCTTCGGGAGGCCATCGAGATCGTTGAGGAGATTCCCCAACAACGCGGCTGGCTCGAGATGGAACGCGTTCTCCTCCTCGCCGTGCTGGAGGCCCGCATGGGGGTCACCGTGCAGGCGGACGCCTATTTGCGCTATTCCGATCAGGTCTTTCAGGCAATCAGGTCGCAGACTCCGCTGGAGTTCCACGACAACCTGCAGAGAAAACCGGAGGTCGTGGAACTTCGGCAGGTGAAGGAGTTGCTGGTATGAGCCCATACGTCGCACGGGCGAATCGCCTGCAGCAGACCCTCCTTCGCGCCCTCAACCGCAATGTTCCTTACGAGTTCGACTCGGTGTTTGACTTGCAGCGTATGCTTCACCCGCTTTGTACGCTCGAGTTGACCTGGAAGGCTTTTGAGGACCAGCGCACTCTCGCCAACGATGCAGCCGCCTTTCTCATTGAAATCCTGGAGAATGTGTGGGGGCGCCTGGGATTCCGAATCAGCTATATTCCCCACGCGGTGCCTCACGAACACGCCCACATGATGCGGCATGGCCTGCAGGCAGACATGGCGATGGATCTCTCCAGAATCCCGTCAACAACAACCCTCGGGGACGAGCTACGATATTCCCAGTTCGTGGGCCTCGACGTGTTCCGGCTTCTTTACGAAAATGCCAACCCTCTTCCGGTGATGAACGATTTCTCCGTCGAGATCGCCGCCGGTGACTTCGACCTCCTCCACCATTACCTCTACGGGGTGGTTCTGTTCAACCATCCGTGGTCTCTCACCGAGAAGTCCCATGTGAACCTGAGCGACACCGCATATCCCTGGAGGCAATCCGCCGCCGCCCTCGCCGACTCGCACCTGCGCTATCACTTCCCGCAGGCTGTCGAGCCGGACACTCGCGTGTCCTCCGAGTCCTTCGAGGTTCTCTCGAAACTCTTCCGTGCAAGTGTGTACCCACCCTTTGGATGCCCGGACAATGACCGGGGAAGCTCCACCGCCCGATCTGCGCTCGAGTTGTACTTCAGCTCTGAAGAGTCCCCGAAGCAAACCTTGCGGTCGGCTTTCCAGACCCTCTGTTCCTCCCCCAACCCTCACCTCTGCACTCTCGGACAGGTCCTTCACTTCCTGTTGGGATCGGACGCTGACCGACAGCGGTTTCAGCAGCAGCTCCTCTACGGGGGCCTCACCCTCGCCCGCGACTTCGACTTCCTCGTCAACCACCTTGCCCCCCAAATGTCCCGACACAAGATCACCCCGCCAAAAGCCGAAAGCCTGACGCTACTGTAGACCCCGCCCGGAGGGAATCTCCATTTCTCCGCGTGATCCCGCGAGGACTGAAGCGGCTACCCCATGCACAAGCTCACAGGGACCGAGAAGTAACCCGACTGGTTGCCGCTTCTGTTTTCATTGACGCTACGCTCTTGCGATGATACGATGCGGCGGTATGCTGGTGGGGGAGAGACCCACGTATCGCGTGGTGGCTCCTTCCTCTGGAAATGATGACTACAGGAGGACACTCCCTGATGATTGTGCTGTTCGCGCTGATCGGCTTGTTCCTGCTTGGACCATCTGCGGACTCTGACAACGTCACTTCTCCGCTTACCTTCCACGCTTCCTTCGACGGCACCCTCGACGCACTGACTCGCGGCGAAGGCAAACCGGTGAAAGTGGAGGGGCCTGTCGAGTATCGCCCCGGCAAGATCGGTCAGGCGTTGCTCTGCGGCGAGGGGGGAGCCGCGGTTCACTATGCGACAGCGAGCAACCTGCGCGTCGCTGCGGGCACGGTGGAGATGTGGGTGAGTCCCCTCGACTGGACTGGTGAGGAGGACGAGTTCCACGTGTTCCTGGAGGCGCTCGATCCGGGGTGGCTTGTGTTCTACCGGTACTACCAGGGCGGAATCCTCACGCTGATGGGAACCGACGCCGGCCACTACCGCTCCGCGTCGGGACCTCAGATCCACTGGAAACCGGGCGAGTGGCACCACCTTGCGGGTACCTGGCGCGCCGCGCGGCTGGAGGTCTACATGGATGGCCACCGCGCGGGATTCGTTGACAGCCCTCTGATTCCCGACAAACTCGCCGACACCTTCCGCGTCGGAGATCACCCGTGGCACGTCCCACGGAAGAAGCAGACGCTCGTTGATGAGGTCAAGCTCTACTCCGTCCCCCTCGACGCCGAGAGCATCGCCCGCGCCTCGCGTGGCGAGCCGGTGCAGTACAAGCCTCAAATTCTCGTCCAGTTAACCGCAGACCCCGATACGGCGAACCTCCATGTCACCTGCGATGCTGCTGGTCTGGTGGGTGATCTGGGAACTGGGCGAACGGCGCGTGTTGAACTGGTGCCCAAGGGGAAGACTGAGGTCGTGGCCCGCGCGGACCTGACAGCTTTTCCGAAGGATGTAGGGAACTGCGACTTGTCCGTTGCCAACATCCCGCAGGGGGAGTATGAGTTGCGCTCAGTAATCCTCGATGACAAGGGCGGCGAGGTGGCTCACGCCGTGTCACCTTTCACCAAACCGGGCCCGCCGGTCTGGAGCGGCAACACATTGGGCATCACCGACATGGTGCTTCCGCCGTGGACTCCGCTGAAACCTTACCCCAATGTTTCCGCCATCGAATGCTGGGGACGGCGCTATGACTTCGGCTCGTTCCTCAAGCAGGTGAAGTCCTCGGACGCCGATCTGCTGGTAGAGCCGGTCACGCTCGAAGCAATAATCGGCGGGAAGTTGGTTCCTCTGAACGCCCCGTGCCACCTCGAAAGATCAACCGCCTCCAAAGCCATCATGACAGGTCAGGCTGAGGCAAACGGCTTTCGTGTCGCTGTTCGCCACGAGATCGAGTTCGACGGGTTCACGTGGACCGATCTCAGCCTCGAACCTACGCAGGCGCTGCGCGTTGACGAGCTGCGACTCACCTGGAGTATGCCGAAGACGCAGGCGACGCTGGTGCACGCCGACACGATGAAATGGATTGACAGCCCCGCGGGCAGCCTCAAGCCGGAGGGTTGGTCGTCCGACTGGACACACTTCTTCTGGCTGGGCAACGAAGACCGCGGCCTGTCGTGGTATGCCGAGACCGACCGCAACTGGCATCACTCCAAGGAGAGACCGGACCTTCAGGTTGTCCCTGAAGGCGACCACGTAAGGGTGACCGTGCGGCTGATCGCCGAAGCAACCGACGTGTCGTCGAAGCTGGACTACGCCTTCGGCATGATGGCGACACCCGCCCGCCCGCAACCGAAAGACACTCGTCGCTGGCGCATGGCGCCCGGCGTGCGTCCGACCTTCGACATCGTGTGGCCAAACGGCAACATGAAGTGGTACGGCTACACGGAGCCGGTGGACCCGCAGAAGTTCGCGGCGCGCGTGAAGGAGTCGCATGACAAGGGCTGTCTGACCGTGCCCTACATCAACTTGAACTACGCGTCGGCGGGCATCCCGGAGTGGCAATATTATGGTTCCCGCTGGTTCGATCCCGCTCGCGTGGTCACACCCAGTGACGTGGCGGAGATGGGTTATGCCTCGATGGGAACCTGTCCCGCAATCCGCGACTGGCAGGACTTCATCCTTTACCGGATCAACGAAATGATTGACCGCTACCAGGTGGACGGCATCTACATCGATTGCTGGGGTCCCTCGCCCTGTCAGGTCGAACAGTGCGGTTGGACGGACGAAAAGGGCGTTGTGCACCCCACCCGCCCTGTCCGCGCCTATCGCGAGATTCTCAAGCGCGTCTACGCCCTGTTCCGGGAGAGACGTCCCAACCCGCTGCTCATGGTTCACATGTCGTCCGAGGTCAACATCCCGATGTTGTCCTTCACCGATACGATCCTCGACGGCGAACAGTTTAGCTCCGGCAAGCTGAAAGACGACTACCTCGACCTGCTGCCGCCGGACAAGTTCCGGGCGGAGTTCATGGGCCGCAACTATGGGCCTGTGGACTTCTTCCTGCCGGAACTGCGAGAGCCGCACGTTGCCCCTGGCACGCCGAACCTCGCGGCCTATCTCCTGCTACACGATGTGAACGCGTGGCCGATCTGGTCGGACGCAAAAGTGTGGAATCGCCTCTACGAGGCTCTTGACGCCTTTGGGATCGCGGAGGCTCGTTTTCTGCCCTATTGGCAGGACAGCGGCGCACGTACCGAATCGCAAGTGTTGGTGTCATCATACGTCGGCAAGTCCGGCGTGGTCCTCGCCATCATGAATACCGGCGAAGCGACGAAGACCCGAATCCGTCTCGATCTGAGACGCCTGGGACTCAAAAGGATCTCAGCCGCGGTGGACGTGCTCCGGGATGAGAAGATGAAGGTTAAAGGCAACACTCTCACCGTTGCGCTCGCGCGGCGGCAGGGGAGGGTGGTTGTGGCGAGTCCCTGACCACCTCATCGAAGCCCTTGACACTTGGAGGTGGTCCGCTGGCAATTCGGGCATGAGGTGACAATACCGGGGCTTTCACGGGCTTGGCGTGCGTGCCGAGCGCAGGTATAATTGGCGGCGTGGGGAAAGACCATGAAGGAAGAGCAAAGGTTTTGTGGCAGTGATAGTGAAGCACAGCACTCGGAGAAGATGGGACGTGATTAGCTCATGACAGGAATCCGATACGTCTACTGGCAGGACAAGGATATGTGGCTCGGATGCCTCGAGGAGTATCCTGACTACATGACCCAGGGGGAGACCCTTGAGGAACTCCAGGAGAATCTCAGAGATATCTACGAGGACCTCGTCGGCGGGAGAGTCCCCGGCGTTCGCCGCGTAGCGGAGCTTCAGGTCGCATGAAGCGCGTTGACCTCATTCGTCAAATCGAGGACAACGGCTGCGTATTTGTTCGTCACGGCCCTCGTCACGACTGGTACCTAAATCCTCGAACAGGTGTCCACCAACCGGTTCCGCGACATCGCGAAATCAACGACCACCTCGCCCGGCATATTCTGAGCATGCTGAAGGATTGACCTCAAACAGGAATCTGGAAAGTGGTCCTGGGCGCGAACTCGTTCAGTGGATCTGTGATCAACTACGTGAAGGCAGATCGACCGAGGACATCTGCCAGGCCTTGAAACTCGCCGCGTGATTGTCAAGGAACGTTCAAGAAGCGCATGACTTTGGATGGGATACGTGGGGTGCAGAGATCCAAGACCTGTTGCCCACACATACATACAACATGCGTTCTCGTGGAACGACCAGCAGTGCCGGAAAGTTCCTTGTTGTTCGTGGGGAACCGGGGGCTTGCCTGTGGTAGGACCTCCTCCAACTTTCGCTGAATGACATTGATGCCATCTGAATGAGATGATGGAGCTCGTGGATGGTTTCATTGGTGGCGGAATCCCTATAGGCAGATTCACAGGCTCCGGGTCTGCTCACACTTGAGGTATTCATTGGAGTCGGTCGAGATGGACGACACAAAGCACAAAAACGGCGAATCGAAAGTAGGCTCTTATCGCCTACTAAGGGCACCACTCATCTGCATGGCAGTTTTTCTCCTATGCGTCATTGCCTTGAACCCCACGACCATCATTCCTACCGGGCCGTGGGTGAACAATCTCGAAGCACGTCTGCCCGGAGGTGGCAGTGTGCGGTACTGCAATCGCATTTTCCGCAATCACACCCAAGAGGCCGTTTTCTGGACACACCCTTCTGGAAAGGTCGATAGGTTTCTCATTCAGGAACACCATGGCCCCTCGGCCCAGATCACGATCCGACTGAGCGCTGATGGGAGGGGGGTGTGGTTTACCCGCAACGAAGTGGTGATTGCCAGTTTAGACCTACGAACCGGCCAATTCATCGACGAGGGTGGTTCACTCGATGGCCAATGGGGGAGCGGGGTCGAGACATGGCCGGAATGGGTGAACTCCAAACGCAGCCGTGTGCTCGCCCGGAAACGTTTCCGCAATTAGGTTTCTTGGATCGGTGAGTCGGTGAGCGGTGCAAGATGACGTGTGTCATCTAAGAAGACCTGACCGCCATTGTGCAGGGGGGTGCCGGGCGTGGTTGAGAAATGAAGAACAGAGGACCAGGAGTCATCGGACTGGCCGTTGGCATGGCAACGCTCGTGGGTCTGGCGGGCGCACTCCTCTTGCGACACCCATCGCGAGGCAGGCCGGACCGCGCGAAGATGGAAATCAACCCCATCGACGGAGCGGAGATGGTCTACATCCCTGCGGGGGAGTTTATCATGGGGAGGGACAAAGGGGAAGACGACGAGAAGCCGATGCACACAGTTTACCTTGACAGCTACTGGATCTACAAATACGAGGTTACCGTAGCTCAATACCGCAGCTTCTGCCAGGCGACCAACCGGAAGATGCCGCGCGCGCCGGATTGGGGTTGGAAGAAGAATCATCCCATCGTGAACGTAAGCTGGCATGATGCGAAGGCTTATTGCGATTGGGCATGCGTGCAGTTGCCCACGGAGGCTCAGTGGGAAAAAGCCGCGCGAGGCACTGACGGGAGGATCTATCCGTGGGGAAACGAGATGGATAGGGATCGGCGCAGGTGCGCGGAGGGCTTCTTCACCCTATTTGGAGGCACGAAGCCGGTTGGGAGCTATCCTTCAGGAGTGAGTCCTTTCGGCGTATACGATTTGGCGGGAAATGTGTGGGAATGGTGTGCGGACCGGTACGACAGAGACTACTACAAGATCTCGCCGAGCCGTAATCCTGCTGGACCGGGACCGGGCGAGTGTCGTGTCCTGCGGGGTGGCTCATGGCACAGCGCCAACATCAACTTTACCTCCACGCGGGCGTCGGACTGGCCCATTAACAGGGATAACATCGACGGGTTTCGTTGTGCTCAACCTCAAGAGTAGCGGTTTTGCTGTTTTGCTCATTGGGTATCTCTCGTTGCGGGCAAGGAACGCGGTCAGGTCTTCATTTGTCAATGGAGTATAAAACTTCCTCGCCGCTCCCTCTCGTCCCTCGGTATTGCCGTCTTTTTAGCCCGGAGCAGGGCTAAAAGAATTCGAATACCACGGGATCGGCTGGAGCGGCAAAGGATGCGGAAAGTGTCAAACGTGGGCTAGTGCAATATGCTACCAAGCGCTGTCGCTGTCTTTCTTCGGTGCTTTCAGATTCAGGAGGTTCCATCATCATGCTTCGACTGTTGGCGATTTTGTTGGTTCTGCAAATGGGCGTCCCGAGGTTGCGCGCCGCTGAGAAGCCTGAGCCGCCCGATCGCCTCGCGGAGGCGTTGAAGGCAGTGGGTTTCACAAAGAACGATCTCGGCTACCAACCCAAGGGATACTGGTCCCGGTTTCCCGATCCGCAGCAGGTTCCTCACAAGCTGCACTTCTTCGACTCGCTTTTCGCCGAGCCGCTTCGCACCTGCGATTTCACCACCGTCATGGCTCAGGCCGTCAAGGACTTGATGTCGGTCGAGAAGTTCGAGAAGGAGAAAGACTCGCTTTTCAAGCTCACGTACTTCCTGGGTATTCAACACAAAGTCGGTGGATTCCGGGGTTACAGCGCCAACCTCGATCCGCAGGTGGCGACAGAGGCTCCCCTGCTTTCTGCCGTGCGCAAAGCCTACGAGGTAGCCGGTGGTCAGATGCGAATCGTTGTGTTCGGGAAGAAGGCGGACTGGCCGGACCCCGAGGCCGAAATCAGGAAACAGTTGCAGGGAGTTGACCCCGAACTGGAAAAGGTAGTTGCGGCGCTGGTGCTCAATGTGGTTGACGCATACACCTGGAGAAAGCTGGCGCTGCGGAACGTGGCCGGTGAGAAGCTGCAAGCTGTCTTCAACCTGCGCGACTTCCACGGCCATTCCACCGACGGCCAGACTTACCCTTACCAGGTTGACGATGTTGCCCACGACCTCGACGAGCAGTCGCTTTACTACGCGGCGCAAAAGGCCGTGCAAGGTGCTCACGATGCGGCGCGGGAGTTGAAATCGCTGGTGACGAAGGACGCGGCCAAATACAAGGGTGTTGCGATACATTGCTCGACTCCTTTGGGTAAGGTTGTGGTGTCTGGAACGGGTAATGACGCGCACCCCTCCGGCGAATATGCCGTGCTCATTGATCTGGGCGGAGACGACACTTACAGCGGCAGCGTCGGCGCGACCTCCTCGCTGGACACGCCCATCTCCATCGCGGTGGATCTCTCAGGCAACGACACCTACCAATGTGATGATGTGCAGCGGCTGTCGCAGGGAGCGGCGATCTTCGGCGCGGGAGTTTTGCTCGACTTGGCCGGGAACGATACCTACGAGGCAAAACGAGGCTCTCAAGGATACGGTCTCTTCGGGTTGGGGATGCTCGCAGATTATGAGGGAGACGATAAGTACACTCTGGAATACTCCGGTCAGGGCGCCGCCTACTTCGGCCTCGGGCTGAACCTCGATGGCACGGGTAGCGATACCTACTATCTCTACGGCGACGGCCAGGGCTTTGGCGGACCCGGAGGCGTGGGCGTGCTGGCCAACGTCGAAGGCACCGATACCTATACTGCAGAACCCCTCGCTGAGAAGGCGGGCCGTCCCGACTATCATTCCGAGATGAAGATCGCGGTGAGTCAGGCTCAGGGCTGCGGAGCGGGAACGCGGGCAGACGGCTCGCACGGCCATGCCTGGGCAGGCGGCCTTGGTGCGCTGTTGGATATCCAGGGCGATGACAAGTACGAATCGGGGAACTGGTCGTTGGGGTGCGGTTATTGGTTTGGCACGGGTTTGCTCTACGACGGCTCGGGAGATGACGTTTACCGCAGCGTCTACTTCACCCAGGCCTCCGGCGCCCACTTCTGCATCGGCGCGATCTTTGATGAGGGAGGCAACGACAAGCACATCCTCTACGAGACCGGAGGCGCGGGCATCGCTTTCGGTTGGGACTTCACCGTCGCTCTTTTGGTGGACAAAGGAGGTGACGACCTTTACGAGGCCCGAATGATCAGTATCGGCTGCGCCCAGATTCGCTCCAATGCGCTGCTCATTGACCTCGGCGGCAACGATACCTACACGCTGCCTCCCGGTGCCGAGGGTTTCGGCGCGGCGACTTTCCTGGAGTCCTACGCGAAGCCGTCCTACTCATACGGACCCTACAGTCTATATGGGAATTCCATCGGCGCTCTGCTCGACATCGGAGGCAAGGACAAGTACCTCGACAAAGACTTCGCCTCCGGCAAAGAGTCGCCCTCCGCCAGGGCCGCGGACAATTCGAAGTGGCTCAAGCCGCCGAAGGATTCTCCCCAGTTTGGCTACCGCAGTTTCGGCATCGGTCTCGATGCCGAGACGGGAACGGTGCCGGACTTCTTCCAATAGGGAGTGAATGTGCGCCCCCTACCCCGAGGAAGTATTGCAGGGCATGGGAGAGTTTGCTATAGTCGGGACAGATCAACGCTATTGCAGACAACGGAAATGTGAGGAGCCATTAAACGTGACAAAGCTGGGCAGCGGCGACTTCCCGAAGCAGACCGTGCTTCGGGCGTTAGTCGAGGTGCGGTTCAAGGATGGCGAGGCTCTGTTAAAGACTGGCGAGCCACAGCGGCGCATGGGTGCAATCTATGTAGCAGGATATGGCATCGAGTGCGCGCTGAAGGCCCGCATTTGCGCTGATCGGAGGGAGTTCCGCCTTGATCGAAGTTTTCATCACCATGATCTCCGCAAGTTGGCAGAGACGACGGCTTTGTGGCCGGACCTCGAGAGTGATCGGGACCGACTGAGCCGACTGACGTACCTGCAGAGTGAATGGTATGTGACCATGCGATACGCTGCGCGCCCCTATGATGCCAATACCGTTCGGAGGTTCATCAACCAAGCCCGGGAGTTTGTGAAATGGCTATTCGAAAACTGAACAATCGAATGAACAACAATGGTCGGGAAGTAGAGCTACGGAAGGATATCGTTGATGAATTGCGGCGTGGGGAAGAGACCGAAGCTCCTTCCGGCGCTCCGGTTATCTACATGGAGGAAGGCGGGACACCGGACAATTATACCCATTGGTATGCAGTCTGGGACCGGTTCGAGGACATTGATCATCAGAGTCGATCACGTATCCTGCTGGACGCCATCCTGGAGGTACTCGGGCCGCGCGAGGGCTTGCGCGTTACCGTCGCCATGGGCTTGACCCCGGAAGAGGCCAAGGGCATGGGACTTGAGGAGTAATCGCGCACTTCAGGTATCACGAGCAGCGCCTTCCCAATCCCCGCCCGTAAACTCGTCAATCAGCTAACCGCCCAAGGATTCTCCGCAGTTTGGCTACCGCAGTTTCGGCATCGGTCTCGATGTCGAGACGGGAACGGTGCCGGACTTCTCCCTCTCCGGGCAGTGAAAGAACCACAGGTGCTCTGGGAATGTGCCAGCGAACGTGCTAATCTGGTGTCGCTGAAGAGGTCGGGTAAACCACCCACACCGGTTGCCAGATTCCGCCTGGGCTGTCGTTGCTCTCCACGCGAACGACCACCACATTGGGCTGTCCGGCGCGGAGCGATTTGGATGCGTCCGCCGCGAACGGTTGCTGCCATGAGTCCGGACTGCCCCAGATGGGGTAGGGACGCGTCAAGACGAGCTGACCGTTGACCCAGACCTTGCACGCCTTCGCCACGGCTCCGAAAACGAGCCACGCGTGGTCGGCGTTCGGACGGGCGGGAAAGGTCTGACGATACCACGCAACGCCGGTGTAGTCCGCGCCGTGAGCGGCCTTCCAGGTCCGCCCAACTTCTTGCTCCGCCCACGTGCTCTTATTGGTGATGTTGAGCCATCCGCCTGCGTCCAGGTCGGGGGTGCTCCAGCCGCGGGTCTCGCCCTGCCGGTCGGCGTCCCAGGCAAACTGCCACGCGTCGGGCAATCGCTCGTGTGGCTGGGTCATCAGCCTCGCCGCCTGCCGTCCCCACGTGTAGCTTTCCGTCCAACTCAGGAAGGCCAGGTTGGAGAC
>JACQGJ010000394.1 GCA_016199605.1 Armatimonadota bacterium
AGTTTGACTCGCCCTTCGGCGCGACGGTTAGGGGCATTAGAACTGCCGTGTCATAGTCACGCCCAGGAGTGCAACTCCTGGGCGGAACTATGGGGTGCGAGTTTGACTCGCCCTTCGCGGGAAGAGGGGCAGTAGAACTGCCGCGTCATAGTCGCGCCCAGGAGTGCAACTCCTGGGCGAACGGGCGTGGTTTGTCCAGGAGTTGCACTCCTGGACGAAACTATGAAGCGCGAGTTTGACTCGCCCTTGACGGGAACGGGGGAGGGATGTGTGAATGGACAAAGCGACATATCTTCAGTTTGTCATACGGCAGGGGTCTAGTCATCGCATCACTCCTCCTCTCATCCCTTCATCGCAAATCAGCAGTTTGCGTTACCTCCCCTCATCTCTTATCCTCTCCTTCAGGGACGTGATACCATCTTAAGGAACCTTTCTCTTCGCACACGTCTATCCGCCGCGGTCTGCTTCGCAGGCCTCGTGAGTGTGGCGTTGCTGGGAGGCTATGGTTTTTTCACAACCCGTGAGACCATTAGGGCCAACATCGAAGAGCCGCTCATGGGGGCGAACGCGAGGACCGCCCACCACACCGAGATGATATTGCGAGAGATCGTCGGCAATGTTCGCGTTCACGCGGAGGGACACCTCCTTCGATCCCTCCTCGCGGCCCGGGACGCTGGAGGGATTGATCCAAAGTACCACGACTCCTACGCCAGTTGGGAGGCCCGGCTTGCCGAGAGTTTTGTCGCCACGATGCGAGCCTACGGCCGGTACGCCGAAATGCGCTACCTTGATGAGACGGGCAAGGAGGTTGTCAGGGTTAACAAGGTGAGGGACCACGCCCTGGTTGTCCCCCCTGCAGAACTGCAGAACAAGGCGGAGCGATACTACTTCAAAGAGGCCATAGCACTGTCGGCTGGTGAAGTGTATTTCTCACCCATAGACCTCAGGCGTGACTTCGGCCGAAGGGTGGTTCCGCTTCAGCCGATGCTGCGTATCGCCATGCCCGTGTTCAGCACAAAGGGAGAGCGACGCGGTCTCGTCATTGCCAACGTAGTTCCCCAGCCTCTGGTACACCCGGATCTTCTGATGCACCCGGGGCGGGGCCAATCTGCTTTCATCGCCGACGCGGAGGGCTATTACGTTCACCACACCGATGTGAAAAAGGAGTTCGGCGGCCCCGGCGATCTCAACACGGGCGAGAATGTCCGTCGGGACTACCCCGACCTCGCGGATCAGATTCTCTCCGGCAAGAGAGGTCGTGAGTATGGTCGCACAGGCGATGTCATCTTTTATCAACCGATCCTCTCGCCGGGAACGCCTCGGCGGCTCTGGATCCTGGGCCGTGTCTTTCGGGTGCGCGCCCTGTTTGCTCCCGTGCGACGATGGGAAACCGTGGGCGCGGGCGTGGCGCTGCTGACCTTTGCCTTTACGTGGTTCGTTGGTGTCGCTGTGTCACGTCGGCTGATCCAACCTTTGCGCGACCTGGCGAACGCCGTCGGCGAGCTGGAAAGAGGCAACCTTACCGCGCGGGTAGTGTCCGAAGCCACCCATGAGGTCGGCGCCCTGGCCAAGTCGTTCAACAACATGGCCGCGCACTTACAGGAATCTTATGCGGTTCTGGAATGGGGCGAGGCGAGGCTGTCTAACGCTCAGCGCATCGCTCACCTGGGCAACTGGGACTGGAACATCGTCGAGAACACGCTGTACTGGTCTGACGAGGTTTATCGTATCTTCGGCCTCGAGCCTCACCAGTTTGGGGCGACCTGTGAGGCGTTCCTCGCCACCGTTCATCCTGACGATGTCGAGTTCGTCAAAGCCTCCGTGAAAGCCGCCCTTGAAGAGAGAAAACCCTATAGCATTGACCATCGGATTGTGCTCCCCGACGGCTCCGTTCGCACTGTCCATGAGCAGTCTGAAGTCACTTTCGATGCCACTGGCAGGCCGGTCCGGATGGCGGGAACGGTACAGGATATCACCGAGCGGAAACAAGCGGAAGAGGCGCTGCAGGCCAGCTTGCGTGAAACGAGGTTGACTGAGTCGAAGTTCCGGGGGATTCTCGAGTCGGCTCCCGATGGCATTGTGATCGTTGACCAGAAAGGACACATTGCGCTCGTGAACGCTCAAGCCGAAGCGCTCTTCGGCTATGATCGCGGGGAACTGCTGGGCAAGCCTGTGGAGGTCCTCGTCCCCAAGAGGTCGCGCGCCAGGCACGCACAGCAATGTCGCGGCTACCGATCGTCCCCGCAACAACGTCCCATGGGCAACGCGTTGGAGTTGACAGGCCTGCGTAAAGACGGGAGCGAGTTCCCCGCCGAGATCAGCCTCAGCCCCGTTTACACCGAAGAAGGGCTCTTTGTGATGGATGTAGTCCGGGACCTCACCGACCGCAAACAAGCCGAAGTGGAACTGCGTAAACTCTCCCGCGTGATCGAGCAGACCGCGGATTCGGTCGTCGTCACCAACCGCGAGGGGATCATCGAATACGTAAACCCGGCTTTCGAGGCAATCAGCGGGTATAGCGCCGAAGAAACCTTGGGAAACACACCTCGCGTCATCAAGTCGGGGCGGCACGAACCGGAGTTCTATCAGAAACTCTGGGAGACGATTGCAGCGGGTGAGGTATTCAGGGACACGATCATCAACAAGAAAAAGAACGAGGAGCTCTACTACGACGAAAAGACGATCACGCCGCTGCGGGACGACCGGGGCAACGTCACCCACTACGTCGCGACGGGCAAGGACATCACTGACCGCGTTCTGGCGCAGCAGGAGTTGGAGCGGCGCAACCAAGAGTTGTCGGCGCTTCATCAGATCAGCTCTGCCTTCACGACGACGCTCGAACTTGGCGAGATTCTCACCGCCCTGCTGGACAACGTTGTCGTCCTGACAGGGGCCTCCCGGGGAACGGTGATGTTGGTTGACAATAGGACAGGCGGTCTGGAGGTGGCGGCGAGTCGGGATGCGCAAGGCCCGGTTCCGGCCACGATCAGCCTGGCAAGGGGCGAAGGCGCGGCAGGCTGGGTGGCCGAGCACGGCGAAGCCTTGCACATTCCCGAGGTGGCCCGGGATGAACGGTATCTACAGGTGACAGGTGACAGAGAGCCGGCGAGCGCGGGAGAATCCAATGTGCAGATTCACGATCAGGATTCCGCAATCGCAAATCAAAAATCAGAAATCAAAAAGACTTTCTGCTACCTCGGTCTTCCGCTCATCGTCGAGGGACGAATCATCGGGGTGTTGAATCTGACCTCGGACGTTCAGCATGAGTGTTCCACCGAGGAGATGTCCTTTCTGCAAAGCCTGTGCGTCACCGCTGCAGTGGCCCTCCAGAATGCTCTGCTCTACCAGGAAATTGGGAGCCGGGCGAAGGAACTCGCCGGGGAGATGGCTATCCAGAAACAATATGCGGAAAACGTTGTGCGGAGCATCGCAGATGCCGTTTACACCGTTGACGCTCGCAACTATATCGTTTCCTGGAATCCGTCAGCGGAAGCCATCACCGGCTACACGGCAGAGGAGGTCGTGGGCAGGCCTTGCGCCCAGTTCCAGTGGAACACCGACGAAACCGGACGGGTCCTGTGCTTCACCGAGGATTGCCCTTTTGAGGTCATTCAGCGGACCCGACAACCC
>JACQGJ010000402.1 GCA_016199605.1 Armatimonadota bacterium
CCCCATCCCGCGGAGGTCAGTCCAGAGGATGTAGATTAACGCGACTCGTTGGTAGAGGTATTCGAGTTGCGCTTCGGCGGCTGCGTACCACTTCTCCACTTCCTTCCCCAGTCGAACCGCCAGGCCAGCCCAGCGCGTATGGTCTTCGGACTCAATGTTAGCGGGGTTAACCCGAGTCAGCTCATACTCCACGACGGCTTCCGCTCGGGTATTCACTTCCTGCAGCGCCTTTTCCACCCGCTGCATGGTGTCGCGAACCCAGCGGTGACCCACATCCGAATCTCGCGCCCGCGACCGCAACACCGGCGCGACATGTTCTTCCACAAGTCGCAGGCGATGAGCGGCGAGACCCTCCGGCAGGTCGCGAGGGCGACGCAGGAGAGCGAGGTCATCCAGATAGGCGAAGCGGATGCCATCCGCCAGGTCGCTCACGTACTGCTCCCGGGTCTCCGGCGCCGGTCCGCCCTGAGGCAGCAACATCGTATCACGCAACCCAAACTTCCCGATCCCTCGTTGCTCCGCCTGGGTGAGAAGCTGTTTCAGCAACTCCTCGTCACCCGGTTCACGACAGCCAAACGAAGGCGGAGTCCCGCCGTCATTGGGGACCTCCAGTCGGAAGCCGCGCCAGGCCTCGTCCACCTCAGTCCCGAGATCGCGAGCCAGCTCAGTCAACTGACTCTGCAGAGCCCGGGCGCGGTCGAAGTCCACGCGCCGTAGCACGTTCTCAAACTCCTCCTCCAAGGTTACAACGAGCCCCGGATCGCTGCATTCGACAAGTAGTTGACGCATGATTCACCTCCACCTGATTTCGGATTGCCGATTGCGTAATCGGGGAAAAGTAGCTCGGCTATTGGGCTTTCTGTTCTCAGATCACGTCTTACGTTTCACTCTTTACGGGAGCACCGCTCCCGATCTCCTCCACCGTGAGCGACTGGTGGTCGAACTTCACCTTGAACAGCCCCGTTGCCTGCTCACACAGGCTGTCGCAGATTGCTTCGCACGCCTTCCGGTTGCCGTCCACAGACCGGGCCTCGACTACGACGCTGGGCAACCAATGACTCTCGCGAGAGACACACCGAGCCTCCAATCCAACGGACAACTCGTCGACGGCGTGCCGCTTCTTGCTCATCCACGCGGAGGTTTCGACGTTGTCATAGAAATGGTGGACGGTCTTGATGGGAAGACGATTGCAATAGCGCCGCTTCAGAATTCCGTCAATGTGATCGACGCTGGTGGTGAAAGACGCTTCCCACTCCTCGGGCGAAAGCGAGTCCACGGCGAAATACTCCCGATGCCACCGCCAGATGCTCGGGCGCGCGTCCTCGCGACATTCCCGTTCATCGTCTATCTCAAGGCCGGCGTAGTGCCCCACCACGTCCACGTCGCCATCGTAATAGGCAATCATGGATTTGACCAACGGAACCATATTGGCTGCATAGTCCTTCGGAAAGACGCGAGGGCTGTTCAAGACGCCTCTTCGTTTCAGGACAAAATCGCAGAACGCCCTGTCGTCGCTCCGCAGGCTCATCTCGAGAGCGGTGTCGGCAGGCAGAGACCGCAACCTGCGGTATTCGCCCTCGGTGAGGCGCAGGTTCAATTCGTAGTAGGTAGGGGGCAGGAGAACAAGGGTGCCACCCCCAACCGGCGTCTTCGCCTTCAGGTGATATGACTGCTTTTCCCACTTGTCGGGTGGGATTGCCGAGTAGCTGTGCTGAATTTCGTAAGACCGTGAGAGGGATATAATCTTTACAGTGTGAGGTGTGTGAGATTCCTGTGAATAGGATATGGCTTTGAGGGTCAATTCCAGCCGGGCGCCTGCCAGTTGCTCCCGGGGGTCGAGACCGAACCGGACCATATCGTGAGCAGTCAGTGTGAGACGAGTCTCCTCATCAGACCACGACTGGTAGTCGCGCAGCTTGAGGGTGTATTTCCCCTCCCTCCTGTCGTGAATCTCGAGAGTGGCGACGGTGAGCTGTTTAGTGATGGGTCGCATGAATCATTCTCCCTGCCGCATCCTGAAGGCGGCCAGTCCGAGACTCACCCGAATCGCGTCTTCGACCTTCTCCATGGTCGAGGAGCTCAGCCTCCCGATGTGGCGCTGCAGGCGATTCCTGTCAACCGTATAAATGTGTCCCAGATGAACGACCGAACGGTGCGGGAGACCACTGTCTGAGGGTTCGATGAGGACTCCCACGGGCAGCTCTGCAACCTTGAGAGTGCTTGTAATCGCAGCCACGATGGTAACGCCACTGACTTTGTTCGCTACGTCATTCTGAATAACGAGCGCCGGGTGGTCGCCTTTCATCTCCACTCCGGTGGCCGGGCTGAAATCCAGGTAGTAGGTGTCACCTCTTTGCGGCACGGGCACGGCGGGATACCTCCTCCCCTGTGTCATACGCAGGAAGTGTCTCGGCTGAAACGGGGGAGAACACGCGGTGCAGCCGGCCGTCTTCCTCAGCAATCGCTTCATAGACGGCCGCGGCCTTTTGTAGCGAACGTCGCTCCTCGTACTCTGTCAGGAATCTCTCCACAGCCTCCCGGATGATCGCGCTTCGACTTCGGTGGGTTTCCATTGACACCTCATCTACGTCGCCCAGTAGGCTCCTGGGGAGACTGATGGCCAACTTCGCAGTAGAACTCATAGTATTCCCTCCGGTATTACCAAATGCTCGCCGACAGTATACCCGATTCGGTTGGATTGCTCAACGACGTCTAATCCGCCGCCCGAGCTTCTCTGATCAACCTCGCCAACTCCTCCCGCTTCTTCTCCAGCCGCTCCCGATCTTTCGTCCACACGTAGACTGAAGACACGATATCCTTGTCCATCTTCAACGCCTCGGCGATTTTGGCGAGGAGTCTCGCGTCC
This sequence comes from Armatimonadota bacterium, assembly GCA_016199605.1. Taxonomy (GTDB): domain Bacteria; phylum Armatimonadota; class Abditibacteriia; order CG2-30-59-28; family CG2-30-59-28; genus JACQGJ01. Next base: position 2,867 of record JACQGJ010000402.1, read on the forward strand.
CGTGTTGGGTCGAGCTTTTTCGCTTCGTTACGCAGGACGGCGAAGTACTCGTAGTCTTCCAATCCGTCGCGGGCGTTGGCGAGGCGCATGCCGGGAATCAGCTCGAAGTCAGGACCGGGATAGACCAGCGTGCCGCAACCCATGTCCGCGCCGTCGGACCAGTCGGTGAGGGGCCAACGTTCGGAGGGTGGTTTCAGATTCACCTTTGGCACGCCATTCAATGCATAGATCAGGAAGCCATCCCACTGAAACCGCCAGGCCATCCAGCTATGAATCCGCAGTGCGATGTACGGCTGATGGTAGAGACTGTAGGGTGTGTAGTTCCCCTGGGAGTCCACTTGCTGAGTGCAGGTGTAGGTCCAGTATTTCTCGCCTTGCTTTGCCCGGCGGTCCACAATCGCATCGTGGATTATCCCTGCGTTCGGCAGTGATGGTTGGGTTTGGTCTGCCTTGTATCCTTCTCCCGGCTCGAAACGCGGGACGACTCTCTCGTCCAGTTGGAGGAGATGCGGCGCCCAGACATCAATCAGCCCAAGCGCGCTCTTCCCGGCGACCACTTGAGTCGGGTTGAACCCGAAGTTGAGGAGATGGAGATCAGGGACCAGCTTCCTGAAGAACTGGTGGTGCTCAATCATCGCATTCCAGCGCGTGTGCGGAGGCGGGTCTTGGTTTGCCTCATCGAAAAGCTCGTAGTACGAGAAATCGTTGATGCCCAATTCCTTCAGGTGCTTCACGTATGCGACGAGAAACTCCCGGTAGACGGGGTTCTCGAACTGGGCCTTTCCATAAGCGCGAGCCTCGTCCGTCGCTTCTCCGTGCTTGTCCCAGAGCGGCTGCACGATGTCGCCGACAGTGATCCGCTTTCCGGTGGCGCGTTCGATGACAGGCACGGTCGGGGCGTTCAGGTAGGCCGTCCACCCGGAGTTGCAGCTCAGGGCGCACCAGAAAGCAGTGGAGTTGTTCCTCAAACCATTCTGGATGTACTTGTCGAAACGGGACCAGTCGAAGGTGAACCTCCCATCGGCTTCCTGATGGATTGGCACCTCCCGGCAAAGAAACGTCCAGTCCGAGGGGAAAGAACTGATACGGTATCGCCCCAGCACATCGGCGTGTCTGGCGTGCAGCTCGGGTGTGTAGGGACAAATCCCGACTGTCTTCTCCGCGTTCAGGTAGAAGGCATTCCAGTTGTAGGTTGGGCTGAACCAGAAGTCGGTTTCGAGGGAGCTTCGCTTCGGGATGTCGAAGCCGTAGCTGCGAACCCCAATGCTTCGACTCACCAATCGCCCATTTGCCGTCACGGTGACTTGGCCAGAGTACGTTCCCTCTGGCATCCCCTCCGGCATCAGCACATCCACCCACACCGCAGCCACTTGGACTGAGGGAACGTCGAAGGGAGCTGGGGGCATCAGCGGGTCGGGTTCGTATCGGTGCTGATAGGTCACCTTCGCCCAGGCCGGAGGGTCCTCCAGCTTTACATAGCTCACGCGAAACCAGCGAAGGTTCTCCACCGGGATCACGGCACTCCCCTCACCCCGCCCTCTCCCCGGCGGGGAGAGGGTTCGGGTGAGGGGGGAGAAGGAAACGTTGACTTCCCTCAAATCCTGCCAGAACGGGATGACCACAAGTTGGAGCGAACCATACTCGTTCCCCGCAATGGCGAGGCGGATCGGTTCGGTGAGGGGACCTTTGTAGAGCGTGTCCGGGTACACTTTGTCGCTTTCGGTAACCGCGCCGATAGCGAACGGGACTGACGGCTGACCAACCTTACCAGGATAGAGGCGGGCAAGGTGGAGGTCACGCCGAAGCCTGTTCAGGCGCCGCATCACTTCCTGCTCGTTGGCCGGTTGCTGTCCCGCGTTGCGACTTGCCCGAGCGTAGTCCTCCAATTCCTTCCGGATTCGGATGAACTCCGGATGCCGGGATTCTGCGACAACCTTCTTGCCTGCCGCCGCTTCGCTCTGCAGGGCTCGCAGCAATACCGCCAGCGGCGACGGCGCTACCAACGCTTGGCCAGAGAAGAACACTTTTTCCCCGCTTGTCAGCGAGAAACGAAGGCGATGCGGCCCCGCCTCCTTCATCCGAACTGCAAGCCTCACCACCCCGTTCGGACTCGTTAGAGTCGCCTGCGCTTTGCCCTTCTGTTGCCCGCCGCGAAGGATCAGGCACTCACCCACAACAGGCGACTTGGCGTTTTCAACCGTCAACTCGCACTTCGCCGTGCCATCCAGCAGAGATTCCACACTGCGCTTGACGACTCTCGGCAAAGCGTCGCCGGTCTTGCGTCCCCTGAAAACCAGCCCTGCATCTGCACTTGTTGAGGTGCACTGTGAGACCTCAAGGGGGTTGGCCTTCTTGCGGTAGATGTTCAGTCCCCAATCGTCGCCGACCTGCGGCGTCGCCCCGATGCAGCCCACCTCTGCGAACTCGGCGAAGGGAATCTTCTCCTCCAGCGTCCACCCGCCCTTGAACCTCCCTGCGACGCATTGCCACTCCGGGTTGAAGTCGGTCCAGGTCTTCCAAGAGAGGTCGTAGCGCGCCCCCAGAGGCGAAGCCGCGAACATGAAGTATTCTTTGTCCGTGTGCGTCGGCAGGAACATCAACTCCGCGGACTCGGTGCGGTCAATCTGATCGCGTTGCTTCTCCGGAGCGCCCATCAGCACGCTGCTCATGTCGCTCTCGTAAGCAATCCAGAACACGTAGAGGTTCTCGCCGTCATAGGCGAAACGGACTTCCGTCTTTTGGGTCAAGGCTGTGCCGCTCAACAACCGGAAACTTGTCGCTGCCTCCGCCTGCTTCCAGCAGGCGTCGCCCATGCTACCGTCGAGGCCGGGTGGGGTGTCTGTCCAAAATACCTCGAGTCTTGGGGGATCGTTGTTTGCAGTGTTGGCTGCGTTCTGACCGAACACGATCCCTTCGAGCAACACCAGGACAAGCAAGTGGACGATTCGTAAACTCATTGATCCATCCTCTCTCCAGCAAACAGTTGGTGACTCCCAAACTCGCGCCGTCCTGGACTCTTGACGTGACCGAAGGCGCCGTGATACTTTTACATCGTTCATGAATGGATTTCCATCCTTACCAAAGAGGTCGTAAGATGCGCACCATGTATATCAAGTTCAGCACCCCGGATGATGACGCACGCGGGTACTATGAATTGGCCCTCCACTCTCGTGTGTCCAGCTTCAAGAACGGCATTCACGCTGTTCCTATTGAAAGCTTGCAGTTACTGGAAGGTCAACACATTTCATATCGCCGGGCAACCGACGAGGAGGTTGCGGAAGCAAATGGTCAGATTCGAACTCCTGTTGCCCTTGTGCTATAACGATGGTCGCCCCGTGGACAAGCACAAGTTTCGCGAGACACGCGATGAACTCATCGAACGATTTGGAGCTGTGAGCACAGATTCTGTCATCGTCAGCGGCCACTGGCTTTACAAGGGCACATTGTATGAGGACAAACTCATCCGGATTCGCATTGATGCAGTAGAGAGCGAAGAAGTTCGGCAGTTCATCACTCAATACAAGGAAATCCTCAAGGAGCGCTTCGAGCAATTCGACGTCTACATCACCGCTCAGCAAATTGAAGTGCTGTAGCCCCCAAAGTAGCTGCAATGCTACTCCCGGGTGGTTTGCGCATCCCCCTTCTGCCTTGATAACTTCCCTAGTCAGCCTCGCCAACTCCTCCCGTTTCGCCTCCAGTCGTTTTCTGTCTTTCGTCCAGACGTAAGCGGTGGACAGGATGTCCTGGTCCACCCACTGCGGAATGTTACCTCTGCAACCCAACAAGAACCTCCAACCCAAACACTTCCCGATACGAATTGACCATCGCCAGATAGTTCTCGATCCGCACACTCGCCGTGATAGCGTTGCTGACACAGAAGATGTGGCCTCCGCTGCCCCCGCCCCATTTCAGGCATTGAGCCGTCTCACGTCTGACCTCCTGGGGTAGGGCGAAAGTAAGGAGGCTGCCGCAATCGAGGTTCCCGTAGAAAGTGATGCGGTCTCCGTAGGTCATCTTGAGCCTGCGCAGTTCCATACCTGCGCGTTGATCGATCTCAAGGTATCCGTCTACCTCGCACCCGATCAGAAAGTCGTCGATCACGGACCAGAGGTCACCGTCGCTGGCATTCACGGCCCAGGCCCCTGCAGCGTGAATGTGGCGCGACAGGGCACGGACCTCCGGAACGATGAATTCCCGGTACAACGTGGGAGAGATCAAAGGCACGTTTCCGGCGAAGTCTCCGCCAATGCCGATCTGGTCGATGCCCAGGTCCAGGTAGGCGTTGATGAGGCTGAGTGAACGCCTGGTGGCGTATGCAAAATGCTCGTGAGCGACCTCTGGGTCCAGGACCATCGTTTGCATCAGGTCCACATCAGTCCACACGCCGTGAGCATAGGCCGGTGCGAGCATCGGTAGATCGAGCTTTCGTCGCTCCATCTCTGCCTTGAGGAACCGGTAGATTGCGAAGCTTTCGTCATCAACAGTGTGCGGGAACAGCGCGGCGAGTTCGTTACGCCGCCTCAACCTCTCGACGGGGTCGTCCGGTAACTCCGCCGAGGTCGAAGTGGGCGTGCAAGGATTCTTCGGGGGAGGGGGGTTGGGCACGACGTACATCATGTCGTGGCCGAGTCTACAGGCGAGGTCTACCCGGTCGGTTGCACACTGGCGTAGCGCCTGCTCCCAGCCACTGGCAGCTAATTGTCTGTTCCACTCCGCCGGGTTTCCCACGTAGTCACAGGCGGGACGGCCGAGCAGCAGGTCCTCTGTGGGTGTCAGAAGAACGTACTCGAACACCGGTGTGCGGTCCGGTTGTTCGTGGCGCAAGGAGGCTTCGACGCGTTGGCGTGAGGTCATAACTTTCTCCAAGGGTGGCGAGCAACGGCTTCCGGGCGGTGAGAATCTACGCCATCCCACACAGCTCCTTACTCACTTGGACATAGTAGCAGTAGTTCTCCCAGGAGACATCCGGGGGAACACCGTGATCGATTCCAGGGATATACCCGCCTTTTTCCGCAGTCCTGTAGCGGGACTCGAGTTCTTTCAGGATCTCTTGTTTGCCCTTAGCGAGGGCGCGTTTGTCGAGGCCGCCGGCAAGCAACACCTCTTTCCCATATTCCCCGCGGAGTTCTTCCACGTCCATACCGGCGGCGACTTCACAGGGGATGAACATGTTGACTCCAACTTCCAGCCAGAGGGGAATGAGCTGGCGAACGTCGCCATCGGAGTCCATCATGAAAATCCACTGGCCTGCCTGGCGAGCTTTGCTCACCGTGCGTCGGTAGTAGGGCATCAGGAATTCGCGAAACATCGAGGGCGAGATCAAGGGAGCGCCTTTGAAGGCCATGTCTTCGTGGCCGCCCATGAAATCCACTCCACCCAGCGGCAACACGGCCTCGATGCCCCTCTCACACAACGTAGCGATCTTGTCGCCGTACCAGTGAATGAAATCCGGGAAATCATAATAGCCTACTGCGATCTGCGCCGTGCCCATCCGTTCATGCAGGTCTCCGAAGAACGATCCAAAGTCAACCAGAGTAAGCTTCTGGGGGTGACCGCGGGTTTCCTCCAGTTTCTCCAGGTGGCCGTTCTGGAACCGCCCGGGGTTCTCGGGATCCAATCGTTCGGTCAACCACTCCATGTCCTGAGGTCCCTTGATCGGATACTCCAGGTAATGCTCGGCTCCGCTGTGGGCCATCTCCCTGCGACGCTTCACAATCGCGCCGTAGTTGTTGCGGAGGATCACGTACTGGTCGTCTTGCCCAAGAACCTCCTGAGGGAAGTTGGGAAAGATGCGGGTCTCGGTGCCAACGTAGATGTAACTGAAAGGCTCGACCTCGAAGTAGTCATACAGGTCGGCCCCCATCGGGAGACCTTCTGTCTCCCACCGCTGCCGGGTTTCCATCCACGGACCACCCAACATCAGTGGCGGATGATCGACTGGCTCAAAGCCCAGCGTTTTGAAGAAACGTTCACGATTCGTCAAGTCAGGGTCTCCTCCTCCATGGGATAGGAACTATCGAGAGTGCAAAAGACGACCGAGGGCCACGATCTCCATTGCCATCTCATGCCGGGTCGCATCGAGCGTGTCCGGTTTCAGACCGTTCAGGTACTCGAACCATCGGCCTCCAATCGACTCGTAACGCGCCTTCCGCACGTCCTTTGCCTTTGCCAGCGCCGCGGCAAGACCGGCAGGAGGATCTGGTTTCTGCAAACGCTCCTCTGCTGCCCTTAGCACACGGTCGAGGGCCTGGAGATACCTCACGTCATCAATGCCTTCTCGGTGCGCCTCCCAACGCAAAGTCGGGATGGGTTCGCCGAACTCATCCGGGTAGCTGACCGCGTGGACGTGACCTTGTTCCACATCGTAAAGACGATTGTCGGGGAAGTCCTCGTAGGCCCAGGGAGCAGTGCCGAGGTAACCGCACGCCGTGTTGTAGAGTCCGGCGAGCGCCCTGTACCACAGGGGATACGAGACCGCCGTCGTCCAGTAAGAAACGGGCTTGAACCCTTTGCTCCGAGCATACATGGCTGCCTCGGCGTCCTTCCCACCAAACACGTAGAGATTGTAGACGGGCCGATCGATGAGGTCCTTGGTCGCCTGCCAGGCATCGACACTGTTGATGGCCGTGTAGGTATGCCATCCGCCTTTCAGACGGCGTTCCGCCTCTTTGCGGCACACTTCGATGCGGTCGCCGTGGGGCTCGTCCACGCCGTAATAGTCGAGGTCCGCAAACCCAAGCTTCTTGGCCTCGGCCAACTCCTCGACTTCGCCCCCGTCCGGCCAGTGCATGATGCAAGGGGCCTCCGTCATCCCTGCTTCGGCAGCATAGTGCATCGTCGTCTCTCCACCGTATAAGGTGACGGCATTCAAACCGTGCCGGACCATGTCTCTGAGCTCGGAGAGATATCGTTGGGGAGTTACATAGTTGTCTGTTTTAGGGTCAACCGGCTGTGAGGGGTAGAAGATACTGTAGTTCCCCTCCACAGGCTTGAGCTCAATCGGCAAGACCTGGAGCTCGATAGGCAGCTTGTAGCCACGCCGCGCGCCTTTCACCTCAAGCATGAGGTTGCCCGAGTAGGTTCCGGGGGCGCACTTGTCTGGCGCATGGACCGTCAGCCAGAACTGGCGGCTTTCATGGGCAGGAATGTCGGTAACGCACACGCCTCCACCGAAGCCTCCCTGCCTGCCTTTCGGCGGGAGCA
>JACQGJ010000403.1 GCA_016199605.1 Armatimonadota bacterium
CATGGTCCTGTGAGCACTGCGCGAACTGGCGTGACCTGAAGAACCTCGACGTGTGCAGGAAATGTTACTGGGCTTATCCCGATAGCTACGAACACGTCGCCATGCGGCCCATTCGACGATTGGACATCGTCTGGTCCGGCAAAGAGGAAGTGGAAGTCTTCGAGGAACTCAAGCGAAAGACAGAGTCCCTCCAGAAACGAATGCCTGCATACGTGAAGGAGATTATCCGAAAGCACGTGCAGGAGTAATGGTTGGCGATAGGGCTCCCACGCTCCAAATCCGCACCATGGAGGAATTGCCAGAGGGCAACGAGTTCGACCAGAACGCTGACAACGCATACCGGGGAGTTCACCTGCTGGTTTCGGACCCATGCACGCATACACCCACACCGGCGGATCGGGCGGCCCACAGCCGGTGACGGGTTGATGCTACCTTTTGCTCGGCGGGCACTGGGCGCTGGTACCCTTGCGGCACCATCGCCCGCTCCCGCCGTTTCGCAGGGAGATGATCGCCAAGTAGTTGCACTACTTGGCGTCGGATGAGCGAAATTGAATTCCCGCAATCCGCGGTGAAGTAGAACTCTGCGAGTTCGGGTCCAACTACTTCACCATCACTTGACAATTAGAGGTGGCGAATGTTCTGTCCACAATGTCAGTACGAATTCAAAGAAGGGATTGCGGTGTGTCCCGATTGCCGAGTGCCTCTGCTGGTCGAGCTGCCGTCGAAACCAAAGCTGCAACCAAAGCCAATGACGAAGGACGTGGACGTCGAAGCCGTCCTATCGACCTGCGATCCGGTGGTCCTCGCACTGGCAAAGTCCCGGTTGGACGAGGCGGACATCCCCTATCTTGTGAAGAACGAAGAATTGGTGTATGGCGTGCGCGTTGGAATAGAGCAAATGACGCCGCAGATCTGGGTCAGGAAGAACGATCTGGAGGAAGCGAGGCAACTCCTGCATGACCTCCTGATCGACGCGTAGCTTTTCTCCAATGGATCGCCGAGTAGGGTGGCAAATCCCTTTGCGCCATTCCATCGCCTTCTTCAAGATGATCGCCAAGTAGTTGCACTACTTGGCGTCGGATGAGCGGAATTGAATTCCCGCAACCCGGGGTGAAGTAGTCCAACCACTTCACCATCAAAAGTCGTTGACGCACTACGCGGGCGGGAGTAAAGTGTCGTGCAGGGACAACAATAGTAGAAAAAATACTGTTCGCGCCGCAAGGATAAGGAGGAGGAAATGAGGAATCGCATCTTTGGTTTGATTGGTGTGCTGTGGGGCGGTGTAGTCATACTGTCCAGACTCAGTGGTGGTGCTCAGGGCAGTGGGGCATACCACTCGGGCCAAACCGCAGGGCTTGTGTTTGGGGGCATTCTTTTCGTAGTTGGTCTGTTCTATCTGATCAGAGGATCAGGGAAGTAGCCTGCTCCACCGAAGGCGTGATTGTGCGGGAGTTTGAGCCAAGCCATCCATCATCGTCTTGAGCTACTCGCGCTTCGAGCCGGACGTGGAATCAACGTCCTGTTCACTTTTCATCGCCCACAGGATTCCTTGCCGCAGGTGTTCCTGAAACAACGGGTTGTCCCAGACTTCATCTCTGTGGCCGAGGGAGGTGAAGAAGACTCTGCCCTGGCCGTAGTCCTTGCACCAGGAAACCGCAAAGTCGAGGTCCTTCCGGTTCACCCCTTCCTTCTTCGTGTCGATCGTAGCGTTGTCGATGGTCAGCAACACATGTACCTTGTCCCGTGACCAATTGCGGAACTGGTAGATTTCATCGGTGATTATCCATGGGTTCGGGAGGTCTTTGCAGGCCGGGTGAGCTGGATCGTCGACCTTGATGCCAACCTCCTGGTGCCACGGATGCCCGTCAAAGTATGCGCCGATGAGTTCACCGTACTCCGGCCAGTCGTAATGAGTGTCGGTTGCGCTGTGGACGCCGATCAGACCCTTGCCGCCTTTCACGTAGTCGAGCAGCGCCTGCTTGGACTCGGGTGTCGGGAAGGGAATGCCGGTGGTGTAGAGCACGATGGCATCGAACTGCTGGAGATACTCCGGAGTCATCTTCGTGTCGTCTTCATTGACCGTCACGCGAAAGTCGCCATGCGCCAACCCCAGGTCTCTCATAACGGCCCAGGAGTGCGGGAGGCAACCGTGACGGAAACCGGTGGTGCGAGTGTAATAGAGCACGCGCCGCTTTGCCTGAGAGGCTTCCTGCTGCTGGGCGCGGGACATCGTGAAGACCCCCGGCTCCTTTTGCACGAGCTTGAAAGGAGTCCCTTCCGTATCAGTAATCCTCAACCCTGCGGACCATTGGCCTCCTCCCTGGAGGACCTTCAGCATGACCGTGTTGCTTCCCGCCTTCAACGACACCTTCACCTGATCCTGATCGACTTGATATGGGCGAGCCACGAAGTTCTCGTGTACCTTCTCGCCGTTTACCCAGCAGACAACATCATCATCGCTGCCCAGGTTGAAGAGCGCCTGCTGGTCAGTCTCGGACACAAGCTCGGTGTAGAGATAGCCGCCACATTCCGCGGATCGCGAAATGCTCTGCTCAAGGTCCACCATGCCGTCGGCAGTCACCGCGCGAGCCGCCTTCCACACAAAGGTCTTCCCTTTCACTTCGATCCTCTGGCTGCGGTCCAACGGCTCATCAGGTTTCACGACGTCTTCTTGCTTGAGGGCCTCCCGACCTTCAAAAGGCCCGAGCGCCCACCAACTCGTTACCGCGCCCCGTTCAGCCGCCAGGTCGAGCCCGGTCTTCTGCGCCAACTGAAGAGGACTATCCTTCCGATCCGTGATGCGCAGGCTGGACGACCACTGTCCCCCTCCCTGCCCGATACGAAGCAGTATCGTGTTGGCGCCAGGTTGCAGGTTTGTTTCGAGCTTATCCTGGTCTGCCTGGAAGGCGCGATCTCCAAGAAACTCGTGGATCTTTTTGCCGTTGAGCCAGCACGCCACCGAGTCGTCACTCCCGAAGTGGAGCGTCACCTCCTGAGTCGCCTCGCTACGCACCTCGGCATACAGGTACGCCGCCACGTCATCTTTGCGAGCAACAACCTTCTCCAGGTCCAGCAACCCCATCGGATCATCGACGAAGGAATACTTCCACCGATGAACCGCGCCTCCGGTAACGACGGGGCGGAGCAGATCCACGGAGGACGACGGCTCGATCGCATCCTTGCCTTCGATGGTCTTGCGATCACCGAAGGGCCCAAGAGCGAACCAGTGGGTGACGTATCCGTCTTCGGCGGCAAGATCCGCGTCCACACCCAGTTCTCGCAGGCGTGCGACGATGGACAACATCAGGTTGTAGTTGCGAACCAGCTTCATCGAAGTGCGATACAACTCGATGGCCTGGTCATCCTGGTTGGCTTTGGCCAAAGAGTCAGCCACAGGAACGACCGCTTCCGCGGCAGCGGCTTGCAGCGGCGCTTGCGAGAGGTACGGCTTGAGGAGGTCGAGAGTGGCGGGATCGCCGAAGCGACCGATCCCGAGCAACGAGCTTCGCTTCTCTGGCAGACCCGGTGCCAGGTCCAGCGTCTCCCTGAACATGTTAAGGGACTTGGCGGAGTCTGTCTTTCGCAGGCCCTCTGCCAGCTTCATGTACGATCGCGCCGCGCTGTTCTTCTGATCGTCCCCTCCCGTCTTCATGGAATGGAGCAGGACCGCGGCAGCGGGCCGAAGACCCGACGACTCCGTGTCAACTCCAAATTTCAATTCCCCCAGGGACTGCAGAGCTGCGAGAGCAGTAGGTGAATCGGTGTCCGTGGTTGCCGCAACGAGGGCCGCCGTAGCGGCAGAATCGCCTCGGTTTCCCAGAATCTGCACCATCAGCTTTCGTTGTTCGCCGGTTGTGTTCGTCAACTCACTGGCCAACAATCGGGTCACTTCGGTGCCCTCAAGCTGTCGCAGTGATTCAGCCGCGGCTTGCCGGACGGCCTCAGACTTGTCCTTGAGCGCACCTACCATCAGGAGCACGTCGCTCCAATCCCCCAGTTTGCCGAGGGCGACAAGAGCAGCGACCCGCACGGTTTCTGTTTCGCTACGCACTCCCCTGCCGACAATCGCCTTGACTTCGACCTCGCCCCGGTCCCCAAGCACCTGCAACAAGGCAACTTTGACGGGTGGTTTTGCATTCCCAATCTCCTGGGCCAATTGTCTCGTGATTGCCGCACCTTTGGCGGCAACGAGCTCCTCCATCAAAGCGCCTTTCACCTCATTCGGCTCGTTCGAGAGCGCTTTTACCAGGTCGTCGATGGGAGGCTCCGGCAGACGACACAACCCTACCAGGGCGGCACATTTCTCGGCCTCAGTATGGGCCTTCGCATACGTGTATCGGAAAATGGTGGCAGCCCATTTGGGGCCAAGGGGAATCATCGCAAAGCCCAAGTCGAGATAGGCCTTGCGGGCGACGGCCTTTTCTCTATCCGATCCCTTTTCCGCTGCTTCACGCAGAATCCTTTCCGCCCTCTCGTCACCAAGCTGCCCCAGGGCAGAATACGCGGCGAGGCGGACCTCTTCCGGTGTGTCGCCACCGGCAAGGGTGGCAACTGCCTCAAAGGACTCGGAGGCTCGGCGTCTTCCCAGAGAGGCAAGGAGCGCAACTTTGAAGGCGGGGTCGGCGTCGCTCAAAGCCCCGACAACGGCGGCCGTGGCCTCCTTGCCGGGGATGAGGGTCAAGGCCCGGCGAGCGGCCTCACGCAAGTCCTGGTCCCTCAGCAAAGGGGTCAGGGAGGGGACGACTTTTGCATCCGCGACATAGCCAAGAAGCTCGATGGCTTCCGCCCTTTGAGCGAGTGAGTTTTGGGAATCAAGCCAGCTTTCCAGTGCTGCAAGAACTCCAGTCTTGTCTGCCTCAGCCGCCGAAGACGGCCCGACACTTTCTACGATGGCAGACAGCGCAAGCCGAGCCTCGCGGTCGGCGGTCCGATCCTCTCCCCCCACAAGCGCCATAAGGGCCGGGACCGCTGCCGCGCCCTCGTGAGATAGCGCAGTTCTGGCTTCGGCGCGCGACTTGGCCTCCTTCCCTGTCAACTGGCTTACAAGGGCGGTGATGTCGGCCCCCGACGCTGGTTGAACGACGCGTATCGACGTCGTGATCATGACGCACGTCGTCAAGGCTAACCATTTCGTCTGCTTCACAGCTTGCTCCCTTTCTCGTTAAGGTCGAAGAATCGCGGTGCTCTTGTTGGACGAGTTCTAAAGATGCCATGGCGGGCGATACGGCCTTCCCAGCCAACGATTCAAATCCTCGTCCTTCGTGATGCGTTCTACAGCCGGATCCCACTGGATCGTCCGCCCGGTACGTATCGCGATATTGCCAAGGTGGCAAACGCTGATGGAACGATACCCAAACTCCACGTCGCAGATGGGACGCTTCCGGGACTTGATGCAACCGAGC
>JACQGJ010000404.1 GCA_016199605.1 Armatimonadota bacterium
CCCGTGATGCAGGCGCAAAACATCTCCCAGACCTCGGTTCCAGCGCCGGGCGACCAGAACAGGGGATCGTTCTTCTTCAGCGCATCAGGCCGGATCATGCGCTGAATCTTCTCCGAGAGCTTTGGATCGCTCAACGGCCCCCCCTCCAGCAAGTGCTCTTCATTCTGTCCCATTACATTGCCTCAATATCCTGCAAACACCCCCATAGACCAAGACACAGATTGGACGAAGGTGGTGTGATTCCCAGCTAATCCTCGGTGTTTCTCACCAACTCCACCCAACGCTCGAAACCGTGCGATCGGGCGACCAGGAGTTGGGCATCGGCCGGAGTCAAAATGTCGCTTCCGTCCTCAGCACCCGACAGTCTGCCCAAGCGCTCCCGTACCCCTGCGCGAAACTGATCCACGTCAGGCGGGGACTCGGGCTGATAGTAGTCATTGAGGCGTTGCAGCGCCTCGGCGTCGGCCGACGTGCAGGCAGATGCCATGTCCTGCGCCAGGGCCAGGTACCGCTCCAAGCTGGCACGAGGCAACGCGCCTGTCTTTTCGTACGCCGTCAGCAATCGCACAATCTCATCATGCCCACGTCGGGTCGCCCACGCCAGCGGCGTAGCCCAGGGCGGGTCATCGGGCAGGTTCGGTTTGGCGCCACGTCGCAAGAGAAATTCGACCATCAACGTCTTGCCGAATTTTGCCGCCCAGCCCAGCGGCGTCGAACAGAGGTCCTCCTCGCGCGCGTGCAGATCGGCTCCGTGGTCCACGAAGATCGCGGCCTTCTCCAGTTCGCCTGTCCGCGCAAACTGATGCAGCGGGGTGATTCCGAGCCAGTCCGGATGACTCGGACTCATACCGTGCTTGAACAGAAGCTCATTCAGTTCGCGCGTTTTGGCGCCGACCGACCAGTAGGGGAAGGTGACGCGCTTGGCCAGGTCGGGCTGATAGCGGAGCATCAACCTGACGAATCCGTCGTGGCCATTCCCTGCGGCTTGCGCCAGTGCGTGCGCATCGTCGGCCAAGGCTGAGTCCACCGCAAAGATCGCAGCGGCCGTCTCGACGTCTCCGTAGTACGACAGGATGTCCACTGACCGGGCAGCCCCATACGAGCAGAGCAGCTCAACCATCCGTTGATCAGAGTTCATGAGCGCCCTGCTCAAAGCGTCCGCAGAACTTTCAACCTCAGGATTCGGGTAAGCGCCGTGCTCCAGCAGCAGCTTGGCGATTTCATAGTGCCCGTTAGTGACCGCTGAATACAGCGCGTGGCCGTGCGGTGCGATGCCCTCCTCGGGCAGATTCGGGTCGGCGCCGCGTTCCAGCAGTAGCTTCACGATCTCGATATGCCCCTGGGCAGCGGCGTTTTTCAGGGGCGCTCCGGAGCCCAGGTAGTACGTGACGTATTCCGAGACGCGATTGGCCAGCGATGGGTCTTGGTCGAGCAGCTCTCGCACTCGTTCCAGATCGCCGATACTCGCAGCCGTGCAAAGGTCGCACTGCGCGCCACGTGTACGGAGGTACTCCAGCACTTGTGCCGGGGTGGTCGGCCAGTCCTGCGGCACGTCGCGCCAGCCGCGATAGTGATAGTCGCCGTTGGTGAGCTGAATCGGCCGTGCGCCATCGAAGCGCGCGGCATTGATGTCCGCCCCGCGCGCGAGCAGTTCATCAATGACCTCGAGTTGCCTGGTCATCACCGCCCAATGGATCGGTTGATTGGATCGACCATCGCCGGCGTGCAGAAGGTCGGGCGACGTGTCGAGCAGGCTTTGCACTTTGGGTAAATCGCGCTCTCGGATCGCCGTTGCGACCTTTTCTCCTTTCGAGGAGGCTCCATGGACCGTGGCGAGGGTAGTCTCCAGCAGCTCCTCCATCTCCACGTACCCACGGTCGCGACTGATGTCGAGGAGGTTGTCGTTGACCGCCAGGCTCAGCGGATCCGCGCCGTGATCGAGCAGGAAGACGGCGACCTCAACTTGGTTTTCCCGCACGGCGAAGTAGATCGGCGTCCGGTACGCGTGATGGCTGCGCACGAGCGACGGGTCTTTGTTCACCAGCCGCTTGACGCTCTCCAGGTCCCCTGTGATGCAAGCGCAGAACATCTCCCAGACATCGGTGCCCGTGCCAGGCGACCATTCCAGGGGTTCGTTTTTCTTCAGCGCCTCAGGCCGGACCATGCGCTGAACTTTCTCGGCGAGCTTGGGATCGCCCGACGGGCGCGCGGCCTGCAAGTTTTCATCATTGTGTACCATCTGTTGCCTCAATCGTTTGCGCCGAATACCGCCTTGTCTTGACCGCATTGATGGTGACATTCGGGAATGCGGCGGTCGGTGCTGTCGAGTGTTCGTCCATCGCACTCCGTGCCAGCAAAAGGTGGTTTCTCAAGGGTGACGAGTATAACTACCTCTGCATAGATTGTCCCTCGCCGGAGACGGCGTCAAGCTGACAAACCAACGGGAAGCCGACCGAGTGGCCTCCCTGAGGGTCTCTCGACTTGTTGACGGGTAGCGCGTGGGTGGATATCATTGCGCGACAATCACGAAATGAGCCGATATGGATTGTGAAGGGCTTCAGTTGTGGTCCTTCGGGCATATCGCAGACTATTGAGCCAACGGAGCGAAAGGAGGAAGTGCTTATGATTCTCCGACATTGTTCTACTTTGTTGACAGTAACCCTCCTGGCCTCCGTTGCAGTCATCGACGCGACTGCGGTATCTGCTGCTCCCCTTGAGCTCAGGATGCAGGAGATCATTCCGCCGCTATCCGATGAACCTCTCCTCAACCCCGGCATGGGCATCTACCTGTTCGGGACTCTCAATCCCAATGACATGCCCCCGGACGCATGGTTCTCGAAGATTGTCACCATCGGCTACTTCCGCGACGACTGGTCAAGGCTGGAACCGGACGCCGAGGGGCAATACAAGTTCGATGAGTACTTCAATCCCATCTTTGACCTGTGGGTGAAGAAGTGGGGAAAGCGCGTGGCATTTCGCTTCATGTCGCAGAACATGCACTCCCGCCAGAAGTATGTCACGCCGAAGTGGGTGTTCGACAAAGGCATTCCGAGCGTGACTCACAAAGGTCTCTACACCGACGAGCAGATCAACCCCGCCTTCTGGGACGAACGCTACCTTGCCATTCAGGAACGATTCATTGCTGACTTGGGCAAGTATCTGGATGGACGGCCGGGCGTGGAGTTCATTGACATCGGCTGCATCGGGGAATGGGGCGAGATGCACCTTGCACGCTGGACGCCGGAGCAACTGGAGCAGACAGGCTACACGGAAGAGAAGTACATCGCCGCCTATCGCCGCATCATTGACGCCTTCGCCCGCGCCTTCCCACGCACTCGCGTCTTTCTCAACGTCGGCGACTACGACACCATCAACGACTACGCCGCAATCAGGGGTCTCCACTTCCGGCAGGATGGACTGAACCCAGCGGGGCCGAGCGCCAATGTCGGCAAACGGTTCTACCATCCCTACTCGCGTCGCGGCGTGATCTGCAACTATGAGCTGCACAGCGGCTATGCCGAGATGAAGGAGAAAGGCTGGGGTGTGCCAGAGACCTTCGCCAAAGGATTAGAGGACCCCATCAGCTATTTGCACATCAACCTGATGGGCTATCGGGAGCTACAGAATCCGCCAGCCGAAGTGAAACAGGCGGTCAGCGAGGCGGCCAGACGCGTCGGATTTCGATTCATCCTCACGCGTCTCACATGCAACCAGACAGTGGGTCTCACAGGAAAGACCAACGGTCGCCTCCTGCTGGAGCAGACGTGGAAGAACGTCGGCGTCGCTCCCTGCCACGATTCCTACGCGCTGCGCTGGTCGCTGGTGAACGGTCAGGGGCAGACCATCGCCGAGAAGACTACCTACCCCAATCCACCCACCACTCTCTGGTGGCCGGGAGAGGAAAATTCGCTTAACTCACTGCTGTCAGTTCCGGCAACGACACCACCTGGAACCTATCGTCTGACAGTCGCAATGGTGAAGCCGGAGGATCCCGGCCTGCGGA
>JACQGJ010000035.1 GCA_016199605.1 Armatimonadota bacterium
CACCCTCGAAGACAAATGCGGTTGTAGTATTAGTGTCTCCGTCCGCAGAATCAAGCAATGGCATTATAGCAGGGAGGAGAGAATGGCGTGAAGGCTGCCGCTTTCACCGAAGCATCACGATCCCAGGGCTTGCCAATCCCATAGTTCATGACTCTCTCCGTTCCAGTATCCCCTGCATGTTTCTCCAGAAGATATCCCCTCGCTGTTCCTCGGTAATCTTCGCCGACAGGATTTTTCCGACCCCGCCTTCCATCGTCATGTCGGTGGCGAACAGCAGACGTTGAGAACCCAACTCCGCGATGCATCGCTCGATCACCTGGTCATCCAGGCCGCTGCCGCTCGTGTCGAGGTAGACATTGGGACAGTCGCGCAGCATCTTGATGCTCCACTCCCAGTCGCCACCGCCGCCGATGTGACCTTCGATCAACATGACCTCGGGATAGCGAAACGCCAGGTCTCGAAAGTCCGCTGCGTCGGAGATGTTCGGTTGCGACGCCAACGTTTCGGCATCGGTTGGATGTCCGGCGTGGCCGAGAATCGGCACGCCGCGTTCGATCGCCTTCTCCGCGATGGGAAACACGACAGGGTTGGAGTACTTGTACTGGTTGTAGAGCTTGATGCCGATCATCCCCGCGTCGAGACACCGGTCGATCTCGGCGAGGGACTCATCACGATATCCCGGCATCACGAAGCAGTAGCCGAGGATGCGGTCCGGCCACTGTCGCATCGCCGCGAGCACACCGTCGTTCGCCGCATGCACCTCCTCCGGCGTCGCCAGTCGCCCGCCCGTGATGGGAATCGAGCAGCACATCTTCTCGATCCCGAGTCGATCGGCGGCTTCAATCATGTCGTCGTTGGTGGCAAAGCCCCAGTTGGACGCCCCGCCGTTGACGTGGTTATGGGCGTCGATCTTGCGGACCTTCCGCCAATCTGATGGCAGGCCATGGAAGGGGTTGTCGCGTCGCTGCATTCTGGAACTCCTTTGTGTCTCTTGGAGAATCGGGACCTTGGCAACGTCTCCCGCGCTGCTATTCTGCATCCTGCTGTCGTATTGTAGAGAACATCCCTTGCCGCTGCAAGGGCCGATGGCGGATTCCGCAAATTGCTGGCCTCCGCTATAATCGCTGGAGTTCTGACAACTCCCGTCATTTCGTGATTCCGTAGGAGGTCACGTTCATGCTCACGATTCTTTGTTACGATGTTGAGGATCTGGTCACCGAAGAAAGCGACGACGCTGCGCTCTGGTGCGCGGAGATTCTCCGTGAAGAGGGGCTTACCGGCTCTTTCTTCGTAGTCGGGGAGAAGGCTCGGCTCTGGGAGCAGCGAGGGAGGAGAGATGTGATCGAGGCGCTCAAAGGGCACGACATCGGTTTCCACTCGACCTGGCATTCGGTGCATCCGACGACTTCGGAAATCTGCCTGGACAAATCGTTTCGCCAGGGCATCGAAGCTTTGTGGGAATGGGATGCCCCCGGCTGGAGCGAGACCGAGCGGATCTTCGGTCGTCCCCTGAACTCCTGGGCGCGCAGCGGAGGCAGTTGGGCGCCGTCCGTTCACGGGTTGATGGGCCGCATGGGGCGCTGCTATATGTACGCCCCAGACTTCCTCGGTGACCACAACATCGCCTGGTATGCCAACTGCCTGAGCTTCTCCGGTTTCATGGGCGGCTTCGATGCCGTCTACTGCGACGATCAGCAATTCGAGTCCGCACTGGCCCGATTCAAAGTCGAGGCGACAAGGCGACTGGAACACTGGCAGTACTTCGGGTTGTTTGTCGGCCACCCCACCCGGGTGATCTCCAAGGAGTTCTGGGACGTGTGCAACTTCGCGAAAGGCGCGAATCCCCCGCGCGATCAATGGAGGGCACAGGAAATGCATCCTGCGGACCTGATCCCGACCATGCAGAAGAACTACCGGCGACTGATGCGTGACATCAAAGATAATGGACAATTCGAGGTGGTTGGGCTATCCGATCTGGCGCGGCGCTATGACTACCAGGAGCCTTTCGTCCCTCACAGGTATCTGACCGGGTTCTGCGGAAAGGTGAGCAAAGAGGAAAGGATACTTTTTACGGATGAGTTCACGGCGGCGGAACTCCTCACAGCCATGGTTGAGGCAGCGGCCGATCCCAGAGAGTCTTACGTTCGGAAGGCTGTTTATGGGCCGGAAACAATGCCCCCCGTCTCCCCGGTCACGAAGTTCGATCCCAAAGCTCTGCGCTCTGCCGCCGTGGCCGTATCGAGCCATATCTGGGAAACACGATTCCTTCCGGCCTCGGTGGAGGTGAGCGGCTCGACGATTGGCCTCGGCACTTATTTCATCGCCCTCGCCAAGGCGCTCGCGGGGGAGGAGGCGGTCACCGCTCCCGCTGACGCCCACTATCCCGACGTGGCGACAAACCTTGACCGGGAGATTCGAGAGATGCTTCCGAGCTGGCCGATCCACCCCGATGACATGGACCTCGACAACCTCTGCGAGCAGGCGAGTCTCCAGTGCTGGGCGCTGAAGCCCGCGTTTGCCCGGCAGAGCGATAGGATGCAGGACTTCAGGGCTCGGTACAGGGAGTAACCGGGATAGCACTCCGGGATTGGTCCCACGGGCGGCGGTTGCACGAATTGAACAATCCACCTCACTATGCTACCATTGGCTCATCTTTGATTCAGGGCGTTGGGTCCTTCATTGTCAGTGGGTCCAGGCTCGGTTCGGGACGGTGTAACGATGTCTCAATGGCTATCCCCGACGGTTCTCAACCTCATCGCCCTCAAGGCAGCTCGGGTTTTCGAGATCGCCCTCGTGTTTGAGCTGTTGGTTTTCCTCTTGAGCAAGCGGGTCGACGTCTACCTCAAGCCGGTCATTGCTCAGGATGCCGGTCGCGATCCGTCGTGGCGTCTGAGGCGACGCAATAAGCTGCGGGGGGTAGCCAGAGGGGTACTCAGAGCATTGCTCTACACGGTCGCGATGCTGTTGATCTTAGGCGTGTTCGACGTCCCCATGTTTCCGGTCTACTTCGGGGTAGCGGTGGTTGCTGGAGTCACGTTGTTTGTCCTGCGATCTTTGCTGCAAGACCTGTGCGCCGGATACGTGATTCTGGCAGAAGATCAGTTCGCTCCGGGAGACCAGATCAAGGTCGGGGAAATCACCGGGACAGTAGAGTCGATGTCCCTCCGCCAGACCACCGTGCGTGACAGCCAGGACCAGGAGGCAGTTCATCTCGTCTCCAACCGAGAGATCAGGCAACTGACGACAAGGCGGGAGCGGACCGGAATCCCCCGACCCGCGGCAACGTCGCCCAAAGCGGACGCGTGAAAGGTGCATGATTGGAAGCCCTGGGAATCCGAGCAATCCTTTTTGACTTCGATGGCACGCTGGCGATCCTTAACATCGACTTCGGTGAGATGCGAGAAGCCGTGAAAGAGGTTGGAGCAGAGTTCGGGATACCCGCCTCCTTTCTCGACCAGAAATACATTCTCGAAGCCATTGACGCCGCCGTCTCCTCCATGAACGGAGGCGGTGACAGAGCCGACGAATTCTACCGGGCCGCGCACCAGTCGATCCTTGACATTGAGTTGACCGCGGCAAGGAAATCCGGGTTGATTTCCGGAACCGTCGAGTTGTTTGAGTGGCTGAGGTCACGACACATTCGTACCGGAATCGTGACGCGCAATTGTCGTCAAGCTGTTGATCTCATCGGTGGCAAGGCCCTTTTGCCGGACGCTATCCTCACCCGGAACGATGTGACCAGAGTCAAGCCCGATCCGTTACATCTCACCCAGGCGTTGGGCGAATTGGCGGTTACCCCTGAAGCCTCCCTCATGGTGGGAGACCATCCGATGGACATGGTTGCCGGTAGAGCAGCCGGGATGCGGAGCGTGGGTGTGCTCACGGGAGACAGCACCGAACAGCGGTTGATCGAGGGGGGAGCAGACTATGTCATCCCGTCCGTCGCGAACTTGACCGGATTGCTCACCGGAGAAAACCTCCTGTGAAAATTGTCCGTTCGTCCAGGAGTGGCGAACTCACAGAGTTCGCAACTCCTGGACGAACGGGTGCGACGTTTTCCTTCTCGATATGATCCTCACTGTCACTCTTAACCCGATGCTGGATAGGACCCTCCACCTGGAGCGTTTCCCGGTCGGGCAGATTTCACGTTCAAGCAAGGTTGCGAACGTTGCCGGAGGCAAAGGGATCAACGTCTCTCGACAACTTCGCCTCCTCGGTGAGGACACGTTGGCGACCGGATTCCTGGGAGGCGAGATCGGAGCGATCGTCGAGGGACTAATGTCCAAGGAGGGAGTGGCCCACGATTTCCTCCACGTTCGCGATACCACTCGGATCGGGTTCACGGTGCTTGAAACCTCCACGGGTGTTCAGACCTCCATCCTCGAACCCGGCCCTCGAGTCGAACCAGAGGAGATCGAGCGCCTCAAGCGGCAGGTGGCCGGATGGATCGAGAGCGGTAGAAACGGCGCGAGGATCGATTGGCTGGTGTGTTCGGGAACAACTCCTTGCGAAGGGATGGACGACTTGTACGCCGATCTGATCCGAGTGGCTCACCGACACAAGGTGAAGGTCGTTCTTGATACCTATCCGACTCCCCTTGCCCTGGGTCTCCGCGAGAAGCCCTTCTTGGTCAAGCCAAACGTCAGAGAGTATGAGATGACCTTTGGACCTCACCGTAAGGATGCAGCAATGCCATGGAGTGACACAGAGTCACTCCATGCCTTGGCGCACCTCCGCAGCTTCGGCGTGCAGTGTGCGGTGATCACTCATGGCGAGCAGGAGGCCTTTGTTTCTTTCGGGGAGCTGGTGTGGAGAATCACTCCTCCACGGGTGGAGTGCGTCAACCCGACAGGCTCCGGCGACTCCATGATTGCAGGACTGCTCCATGGTTTGGTTCGGAACTGGGATATCGAGCGGACGTTGTTGTTTGGCATGGCGGCTGGAGCGGCCAACGCGAGGACGTGGAAAGTCGCCGCAAGCACGTTGGAGGAAATCACCGAGTTGGTGCCGGGGGTGGTGATGGAACGGCTGAAATGAAAGAGCTGATGGAGTCGATCCTCGACAAGTTACTCAAACCTTTGAAGATCGAAGCGAAGAACGGATATCAAAACACTTCGGTGGTCGGAGGTCTTGACGGGTACGTGGTTCGGTGGGCCGGGACGGCAAAAGCCGGGCTTGACGCTGATTGGGTGACCCGGATCGACCGGGTTGTCGAATTGTTCGCTGGGTACACCTCCGTCACCGAGTCAGCTCGCGCTGAACGCGTACAGCAGTCATTGCTGATCCTTAAGGGCGACCTGCCGATCACCAGCGCGGCCGCAGTTCGTGAGGAAGACTCCGAAGCGAAGTCACACAACCGTGGTGATGACACAACAATCGGAGATCGGAAGACACAAACCTCAAATCCTCTTGACGATCCCGTTCAGTTTGTGAAAGGCGTGGGGCCGCGGCGCGCCGTGTTGCTCAACAAGATGGGGGTCGCCACTGCCTATGACCTCCTGGTGCACTATCCTTTCCGCCATGAAGACCGGCGGCAGGTTCTTCCGGTTTCTGGGCTCAAGGATGGAGAAAAGCAGGCAACCTGCGCAGAGGTTTTGGCGCGGGGAGACACCGAGCGGCGCCGAGGTCTGCAAATCACGAGGGTGCCGGTCTCCGACGGGCACACTCAGGGGTTTCTCGTGTGGTTCAACCAACCCTACAGGGCGGAGCAGTTTGAGCGGGGGAAGAGGCTGTTCATCTTCGGTAAGGTGAAGCGATTTCGGGGTGTAGTGAGCATCGAGAATCCCGAGTGCGAGATTCTGACCGAAGACGACGGTCTGCAAACGGGGCGTATCGTTCCCGTTTACCCTCTCCGTGAAGGGCTGTACCAGGGGCAGGTGCGAAGAGTGCTCTTCACGGCTCTCGACAGATACCTCTCGTCCGTTGCAGAGAGTTTGCCTGACTCCCTGCGATCCCGTCACAGCCTGATGCCTTTGAGTGAGGCGTTGCGGGGGATCCACTTCCCTGACTCGTTTGACGACCTGGAGCGGGCGCGACGACGACTGGTCTTCGAGGAATTGTTCCTTCTGCAGACGGCGTTGAGCCTCCGCAAGAGCAGTTGGCAGGTCGAGGACAGCGGGGACCCGATGCAACTGACGCAAACCGATGCCCGTCGGTTTGTGCATGCCCTGCCGTTCGACCTGACGAGCGCGCAGAAGCGGGTGATCCGGGAAATCCTCAAAGACATGGGCTCCGATAAACCCATGAACCGCCTGGTTCACGGTGACGTTGGATCAGGAAAGACGGTCGTGGCCGCCGCGGCAGCTTTCAATGCAGTCGCCAACGGTTACCAGGCAGCCATCATGGCCCCCACCGAGCTTCTCGCAGAGCAGCACGCTCGGGTTTTCACCAGCCTCCTGCAGCCGCTGGGAATTCCGATTTTGTTTCTATCCGGAAGTCTCAAAGGGAAAGAAAAGAAACGGGCCCACGCTGACATTGCGTGCGGCGAATCTCCCGTTGTGGTGGGGACTCACGCTCTCGTTCAGGAGGGCGTCGAGTTCCAGAACCTCGGCTTTGTCGTGGTGGATGAGCAACACCGTTTCGGAGTCCTTCAACGAGCCGCCCTGATGTTGAAGGGCCGAAGGCCGCATGTCCTGGTCATGACCGCCACGCCGATTCCGCGCACCCTGGCCCTCACCGTGTACGGCGACCTGGAGGTCTCGGTTCTTGACGAGTTGCCCCCGGGGCGTAAAGAAGTGATTACTCGCTGGCTCAAAACGAAACAGCGGGAGCAAGCCTATCGTTTCATCCGCCAGGAAATCGTGAAAGGCCGACAGGCCTACGTCGTCTGTCCTCTTGTGGAGGAATCGGAAAAGCTCACCGACATCGAAGCCGCGGTTCAGATGGCTGAACGGCTCCAGAGAGAGGTGTTCACGGACCTGCAGGTGGGGCTGGTACACGGTCGGATGACGGCCGAGGAACGCGACGTGGTCATGCGATCCTTCACGGAGGGAACGACGCAGGTGCTCACCTCCACCACCGTCATTGAGGTGGGCGTTGATATACCCAATGCGTCGGTGATTCTGATCGAGGATGCCCATCGATTTGGTCTGGCCACGCTCCACCAATTGCGGGGTCGCGTCGGGCGTAGCATCCACCAGTCGTATTGCCTGTTAGTGGGACATGCCACCACCGAAGAGGGGCGCACTCGCCTCGAAGCGATGGTGGCAACCAACGACGGGTTCAAGATCGCAGAACAGGATCTGCGGCTGCGAGGGCCGGGGGAGCTTTACGGCACGCGACAGCATGGACTGCCGGATTTGCGGATTGCCGACCTCCTGCGTGACGTCAACCTCCTCAACGTGGCCCGCGCCGAGGCCTTCGATCTGGTTCAAAGGGATCCCGGACTGAAATCCGACGAGCACCAACCGTTGCGCAAGGCCCTGGAGAGGTTCTGCGGAGGGAAACTCGAGAAGCTGGCGGTGGGATAGACCATGCGTGTGATTGCCGGTAGCGCGGGTGGGCTGCATTTGAAAAGCCGCAAGGGAGAGGCTACACGCCCCACTCTCGATCGAGTCAGGGAGACGCTGTTCTCCATTCTCGGGACTCGAGTTGTCGGCGCCTGCTTTCTCGATCTCTTCGCCGGAACGGGAGCCATTGGCATCGAGGCCTTGAGTCGGGGCGCGAAGTATGCTATCTTCGTCGAGTCGAACCCGGTCTGTTGTCAGATCATCAAAGAGAACCTTCACACAACCCGGCTGGAGGACCAGGGCAAAGTTTTCAAAGGCCCGTTTTCGGCAGGTCTCGAATGGGCTTGGGGGATTAGACAGCGCTTCGACTTGGTTTTCGTGGATCCGCCTTACGGCAAAGGGCTCATCGGAAAGTCTCTCGACTGGATCGACGGCCACCCGGACCTCCTGGCCCAAGGCGCCCTCGTTGTCACACAAGAGGATCTGAAGGCGCACGAGGAATGGTCGGGAGAAAATCTCGTCCTGTCCCGCGAACACCGGGTGGGCAGCACGCGGCTGGACTTTTACCAACTTCCCGCAGGAGACCAATCATGCAAATAGCAGTGTATCCAGGCAGCTTCGACCCGATCACCAACGGACATATCGACATCATAGAGCGCACGGCTCAAATCTTCGACCGAGTGGTTGTGGCCGTCGCCATCAACGAAGAGAAGCTCCCCGTCTTCACCGTTGAGGAACGAGTGGAGATCATTCGGGACGCGATCCGGCACGTGCCAAACGTGGAAGTGGATCAATTCGCCGGCCTGCTGGTGGACTTCATGCGGCAGCAGCAATCCAATGTCGTGGTGCGCGGCCTTCGAGCGATTTCGGACTTCGAATACGAGTTCCAAATGGCGCAGATGAACAAGCAGTTGTACCCGCAAATGGAAACCCTTTTCATGATGACCCAACCGGAGCACGGCTACCTGAGCTCCCGGATTGTCAAGGAGATTGCCCGTTTCGGTGGTCAGGTTGACCAGATGGTTCCGGGGGTCGTGGCGACCCAACTCAAAGAAAAATTGCAAACGGGTTGAATTCTTCGCCGTTTTTTGTCAGAATGTCGGTCGTTGATTGCGCATGAGCCCTGAACTGCTGAACAAACTTCTGGAGGACCTCGAGCATTTGGTCGAGAAGAGCCCGGTTCATCTGTTTGGGTGGGGTTTAGTTGATGAGGAGAAGTTCTTCATTCAAACGTCGCGGCTGCGGAAAGCGCTGCAAGAGAACAGCGAGACGCCAGTTACCGACGCTGAGAACGAGAAGGAGGGGTAAGCGATTAGCTTAGAACGACTTCTGGATGAATTAGAGCAATTGGTCGAAAACGGCAAGATGCACCTGTTCGGGAAGACGGTCATCGACGAGGAGAAATTCTTCGTACAGACTTCGAAGCTGCGTAACGCAATTCCGGAGGACGTCAGGCGGGCAGACCGGGTGACCCGCGACAGCGAGAAGATCGTCCTGAACGCCAAACAGGATGCCCAGAGAATAGCCACCGAAGCGAGGCAGGAAGCCGACCGGATTATCAAAGAAGCCTCCGAGCGCTCTGACCAGATGGTGTCGGAGCACGAGGTTTCGATTCAAGCCGAGGAACGGGCTCAGCAGATCGTACAGGCCGCCGAAGAGCACGCTGGCGAGGTTCACCAGAGCGCGGACGGCTACGCGCATGACATCCTGAACCGGCTGGACCGCTTTGTCCAACGCGTTAACGAGTCTCTGGAAGAAGGCCGCCGAGCCATGGAAGAACGCGCCGCCCCTCCCAGCGAGTAACCTCCCTGCGTGTTGGGTTTCCGGCTTGCGGGACAGGCGGGGTGAGTGGGTGGATCCGGTCGTCAACCTTTGAGGACTCTTCGCCGTTTGCAGCATGGCTTCAAGCTGCTGACAAGGCCACGTTGGTTCTCACTTCACCCCTATACTGACACGTCCCCACACCCCGAAACGGACCTTTTCACAGGAAGATGGACCGAGCCATGAAGATCCTCGTTGTGAATTGTGGCAGTTCGTCGCTCAAGTACCAGCTCTTCGAGATGACGTGCCCTTCTGACTCCCTCGACGAAAAGCAAACCGGGAGTAGTCACGAAAAGATCCTTGCGCGAGGAATCGTCGAGCGAATCGGCGAAAGGGTGAGCGGCTCGGGCGACGGCCACCGTGCAGGCATGATCCTGTGCCAGAACGAAGGACAACCCGAAGTCAGCCGATCCTTCCGTGTGCCGGACCACTCCGTCGCGATGGACTGGGTGATTTCGTCCCTGACCGATCCACAGACAGGAGTTCTCAATGATGCGAAGGAGATCACAGCCGTGGGGCATCGGGTGGTCCACGGCGGTGAAAGATTCTCCCAATCGGTGGTCATCGACGACTCGGTTCTCGCCGCAATACGTGAATGCAGCCAGTTGGCGCCACTGCACAATCCGCCGAATCTCATCGGTATTGAGTCCTGTCAGAGGCTGCTCCTAAACGCTCCGCAAGTTGCCGTTTTCGACACGGCCTTCTTCGCTACCTTGCCGAGACATGCTTACTTGTACGCCTTGCCACTTGACTACTACGAGAG
>JACQGJ010000407.1 GCA_016199605.1 Armatimonadota bacterium
ATCGCTCGCCTTCTTCGCTGCGTCCAGGTCCCCGTCGGCATCGCCGACCATCAAAACCTTCCCGCTTTCGTATCGTCCGTTCTCGATGGCCATCTGGAGGTGCTGCCACTTCTTTCCCATCTCCTGCCCGGCGATTTCCTTGACGTAACCGTCAATACTGTTCATTTTCCATTCGTGCCGCAGAGCGCCGACGGGAGTTTGGGAGACGACCAAGGCGTCGGCATACTCGGTGATCTCCGCCAGGCACTCACGGACATGCGGATACGGCTCGACACCCTCGGTAAAGAAGGGCATGATGCGGTTAATGGCTTCCGACCACCCCAGGACTTTGTGGATCGACCAGATATCTGCCTTCTTGCCCTCAAAAGTCTCGCCTTGGGACACGCGCGTCACGAATTCCCGGAGGGTCGAGTCGCCCAGAGCGTCGTAGTTGTCCGTGTAAACGTCGATGGCCTCCGGGTCGGGCAAGGCAAGCCCGGTTCTATCAGCGACCGCCGCCACATCGGGTCGGCCGCGCAACGTGCGGAACAGCTTGCTCTGCGTGAGGAACCGGTTCTTGCCCCGGTCTTGGGAAAAGAGGTTAAAGAACTCCGCAGTTTCCCGCACGTAGGTTTCGATGGGCCAGAGCTGCCAGAACTCCATCGTCATGGGGTGAAAGACCCGGGTTTGCTTCAAGGTCATGGTATCAAACACACAGCCGTCGGAGTCGAAAGCAATCAACAGATCGTGCTGTCGTGGGAATGAATTCAGAATAGCGAGGAAATCCTCTTGGGCCATATACAGTGACCTGCCTTTCAGGCGATCTGGGGTGTTCGATGTTGCTCAGAGGTCGTCGGCACAAGGCTTGGACCGGTGCATTATATCTTGTTTCCGATGGGGATTCAAGGAGGCTGCACCGTGGGTGCTGCACTGTGGGACGTCGGTATCAACACGTGGGAGTCAAGCGGCGGCAATTGGGAGCAATGGCATCAGTTTCTGGAAGCCGGCGGACGGATACACTACATCAGCCTCGCCTGCGATGACCCGAACCGGCCAAACATCGTAGAGGAACTTGCCACGGCAGGCGCGGTAAGCATCACCCATCTATAGTCCTGGAACTGCTGAATGCCCCGCGCCAAGCGTTCAGTCGTCCCGCCAGGACTCCCGAGGCCCTGTCGGCTGCCACACCCGGAGCGGGAACTCCGCAAAAAACTAAAGGTTACGGGCATGTTTGAGCGTCTAATGTATATGGAAGAGTTGAGAGCGGACAGAAGCACTGAAAACTGCGGTCTTCCTGTGGACGTATCGGAACGGGAAGGGCGACCGCATTGCTGAGGCAGGGACATGGTGGAAGTCCACCGCGTCATTCGGTGGCATCGGATTCAAGGAGTGTTCGTAGATGACGGGAGGTGATTGTGAGATCTACGACTACCGTGACTCAAGGGTACTAATCTATGGTATCGGGATGGTGGTTCCCGGCTCTGTGTTGGTCGCGTTGGTTCTGGTGGGGCCAGGTGCCGTTGTGCCTATGCCGGATTCTTGGTACCTGCTATTGACAGTAGGGGTTTGTCTCCCGATTTTCGGTTTCAGAATGGTATTGGCTTTTCTAATGGAACGCATCTGTCACATTAAGGAAACGAACTCGATACTGTGGATTGACTGCCTTGGTAGGAAGCATGGACCCTATCCATTGGATTCGGTTACTGACTTGCGCCGACGAAAACTGGGCTTGGGTTTCGGCGGGGGAACTTATGAGGTCACATTCAGCGAAGGGAAGAAGATCAGGTATGCTGGAATCATCAGCAATTGTGATGAACTAACTGAATTGTTCGACAGGTCTGGAATGGTGCCAAAGCCCGGGCCGCTTTGATGGAGACCATTCCTCATCTTTGCCTCTTGTGGGAAGCCGGGCCCTGCAAGCTGTCAGGCTGAAAAGTGGAGGAAACGGCAGCCACCCGCAGAAAGGTGAGGTGTCAGAACCAACCCGGACCTCACACGCTCGATCCTTGGGTTGGTGCAGGCAATCCCGGTAAAGGAGTCGCCCTATGGAACCGATGCCAACATCGCCCACCCCGCAACCTCTCCCCCAGGTCCCCTTCGGCCCGGTCTCAATCTCCCGTCTGATCCTGGGAGGCAATCCGACCAATGGAGGGTCCCACCTCTCCAATTTCGTCAACCGTCAAATGAAGGAGTACTTCACCCCGGAGAACGTGCAGGCCCTCCTGCGCCGGTGCGAGGGGGTTGGGATCAACACGTGGCAGTCAAGCGGTGGCAATTGGGAGCAGTGGCATCAGTTTCTGGAAGCCGGCGGCCGGATGCACTACGTCAGCCTCGCCTGCGATGACCCGAACCGGCCAAACATGGTAGAGGAGCTTGCCGCGGCAGGCGCGGTAGGCATCGCCCATCACGGCGAGCTTACCGACAGCCTCTTCAAGGCCGGACGACTCGACGAGATCAGGGACTTCCTGAAGCGAGTGCGTGATTCCGGCGTTCAGGTAGGCGTGTCCACTCATATCCCGTCGGTCATTGAAACGATTGAGGAGAAGGGGTGGGATATCGACTTCTACATGGCGTGCGTCTACGAGAGACACCGGACCGCCGAGGAGTTGGAGAAGCTGCTGGGGCACGTCCCGATCCCGGAGCGGGAGGTTTATCTGACCTCCGATCCACCACGTATGTGCAAAGCAATTCGCGGTACTTCAAGGACCTGTCTCGCTTTTAAAATCCTTGCGGCGGGCCGCCTCTGTGACAGCGCCGCCCAGGTGGAGGAGGCGTTCCGCTTCACCTTCACGAACATCAAACCCACCGACGCGGTGATCGTGGGCATGTACCCCGAATACAGCGATCAACCCGCGGAGAACGCAGAG
>JACQGJ010000428.1 GCA_016199605.1 Armatimonadota bacterium
CGGGTTCGACAGTCCAACTGTCTCACAACAATGCGGTGTTTTCAACCTTAACGAGTATGAAGGTCACTTGCCTTCAGGAGGACTGGCTTGTTTGGGTGGTTGCGGTTTCGGAGGCAAGGTGGGCTCCTTCTCTTTTCCCTTCTTGCCCTTTGATCGGCTGCGCTTCTCTACCTTGGGTTTCTCTCCTGCTGCAGGCTGCGCCGGTTTTTCGGGGCCCGTCCCCTCTTTCTTCGGCTCGGTCGTCTTTCCCGATTGGTCTTCGCCTCCGGTGTCATACTTAAGCTCGAACACTTTCTCACTGCCAGCGGAATCGCGAGCTCGAACCTTGAGAGTATGCTTACCGGCGGTGATGCTCTCGGGCTTTATCTCAACTTCCTCAGCCTTCGAGTCGAAAATGCCGTCGGTCGCTGCGGCAGCAATCCATTCTCCTGTGTCAACACGGTATTCAGCGCTGGTGACGCGGGACAAGGCATCCGTGACTCTTACCTTCACCAATTCAGTAGGGATCTGTTTGAAGGGCTCCGGGAGGACGGCCTCCGGGGGAGTGTTGTCCACAACGATCGGACCTTCGATCACCTCCGCCGTCAAGCGCTCTTTCGGATTGCATATCTCGTCGCTCACGACGACTTTCACCTGATAGACTCCGTCCGATATTTTCCCGGTGTCCCACATCCGGCTCTGCTTGGAGCCAAAGTCGAACGACGGACCTTCCATGCCCTCGCCCATCTCCGTCGGAGGTTCCATATCCGCTTCCGTGGACTCTTTCATGTCACTGCTTTCAGGACTCAATGAGGAAACAGCGAACCCTTTTCCCGGGCGTTCTTCAGGCGTCGGCATCTCCGGAATCTCTTCCTTTTGCTCTCCGATATTGACTCCGGGTCGATCTCCTTCTTTGGCACTCTCCGTTGTCTCTTTGGTCTCCTCCATCGTCGAAGGCCCCTCCGGGGTCTTCACCTCTTTATCGGAGGTTTTCTTCTTCTTTTCTTCTACTACCTCCACCCAGGTGGTCCCGGCATCAGGAGAGTAGAAGACCTGGTATTTGAGTTTATCGCTATCCGGGTCTTTTGCTGTCCAGCGAATGGAGTACTTGCCTGAGAGGTGATCTCCAACGCCTGGAGACTTCATTTGGATTTTGGGCTGACGATTCTGATTCATGTAGATCACGGCGACCCGCCGAACAGTCGGGGACTTGTTGCCGTTGCCCGAAAAGTTCAGCCGGTACTGGAGGAATCGGCCAGGCGGACTGGTTACCGCAGTGCCGTTGGACTCCGTGTAAGCTTGGGACCAGTCACTCCACCCTTTATCGGGGTAGGCAGTGTTACCGGATCGTGTCTGAACAGTCACAGCGGCGCCCTCCGGGGTCTCTGCCTCCCACTGAAGAGTGCCCCAGTGAGCCAAGGTGTCGGCGGCATGCACCGTGGAGGTGAAACTCCCCTGTTGAGTTCCATCAAATCCGATGCGAACGATTCTGTTTGCGTTAGCAGTCGTCGCGTAGAGGTCGCCCCGGGCGTTGTGTACAAGCGAAGTGATGAAACTGTCGTCAGGGGTCATCATCGCTCCGGCCGTCCCGTCGGAGAAGATCCTGAAGAGGTTGCCTCGCGGACCTGTACCCGCATAGACTGAACCCTCAGGGCCCGCGGTCAAACTGAGGATGTTCTTCTCCCGCGCCTTGTAGAGCTCTTGAACTTTTCCGTCTGTGCCGAGACGGTAAACAAACCCCCGAGGCGAGGTGGCCACATAAAGGTTTCCCGTGTCGTCCGTAGTCATCGCGAGGGCCCCCGCCTTGACAGACTCAAAAACGCTTTCGAGTTTTCCTTCCGAAGTCAGACGGTAGACTTTCCCTTTCGGATGGGTAAGCAGGTAGACCTGCCCTTGTTTGGTGACCTGGACGGACAGGACATGACGGTCCGGCACTTGGGCGAGCATCGTTGCCTTACCCTCCTTGTCAACCCTGAAGACCTTTCCTGCGCCACCCGTGCCAACGAGTAGATTACCCTCTCCCAAAGAGGCGAGGGACCAGATCATCGGCTCGGTCAGAGTGCACAGCTTCTCGGAACTGCCGTTGGCGCTGATTCTAATAATGTTTCCTGTGGGAGACTCCGCAGTAAAGAGAAAGCCCCCCTCGTAAGCCAACGCGGAAATGGCAGCACCGGTTGGCGATTCGAAGAAAACCGAGCTATTTCCCGCGGAATCCACTCGCACCACCTTCGGCTGCAACCAGGTCCCCACGTACAGACACCCGTTGGGGTCCAAGACCTGGCACATGGGGTAGAGCTGAGCGTTGGAATAGAGGGACTGAACTTCCGGCGCCAAAGCGACTTTCCCGTTGGATTGCACGTAGGCCCGTTCAAACTTCCCCTTGGAGAACTCCTTTTCACTTGCCTGGACCCAGGTCGAGGGGGCCCGCGCAATGGCTTTGGTCCTATGGTTCTTCGACGCCGAAGGAGTTCCTTCTGAGGGTTCTGTATCGACCTCCGCTTCGACCTCTTCTACCTCCTCCCAGGAAGGCATCTCCACCGGAGAGTCGGTGTCAAGGTCTTCCTTCTTTGTGGGAGCGTTCCCTTCCTTTGGAGGGGCTTTCCCGGCTTTCAGCCCTTGGAACAGCACATCCCGCCAAGTGATCTTTTTGCGGTCGCCGTTCAGGTGTAAGGTATGCATTTCCCGCATCAACGTGTCGGCGTCGGGGCCTTCGGCGCCCTCCATTCCGAGACGTTCCATGTCTGGGGGAACGGGTGATTCACCTTCCGAACCGGGACCCTCAAGTCCCATAGGCATGAACGTACCGGATTTCTCTGACTCCTCCGTTTCGACCATCAGCGTGGCCAAGCCCAGGCCGCTGACCACCTCCGTCGCGGGGAATTGGACGGTCTCGTCCTCGCGTAACATGCGAACGGCGCCGCTGCCCGTTCCTCGGAATACCTCCAGAAAGGGCATCGGTAGATTCGGTAGTCTGTAACCGTTCATCTCGACCCCGAGAGCGGGCATCGCCATGAAGACGACGATCCGATCGTTGCGGAACTGGCTTTCGTAGTACTGAATCTCCTGCTGAAAGGTTTGCGCAGTGGGAGGCCGCAGACCGAAGGCGAACTTCAACCGGTCTGCGATCTCGCCGCCAGCAACGCCGACGCGTATCGGACCGCTTCTCGCTGTGGTCGGGACCTGCACCTGCAGCTCCTTCACGGTAACGGGTTGCTCGTGCGGACGAAGGTGGACAGAGAGCGTAACCGTCTCACCGGGCTTGACACGCGTTTTGCTGACGAAAACCTTCTCGATCATCGAGGAGCTTACTTTGGTTGTGAAGGTGACATTGGCTTCGACCCGTTGCGGGGTCACGCGTTTGAAGCGATTGTCTGCCAGCAGTGAGAGAACGGACATCAACTCCCCCTCCGGACCTGCCTGCCCTCCGAAGAGCATCATGCCTCCGCCACCCGTGTCAGAGTAGATATTCTCTCGAGTGATTTCGGGCAGGCCCTCGGGTTTTACCGCCAGCTTCATCTCCGTCGTGCCTTCTCGCATAGGAGAAACCACGTTGCTGATTGACTCTCCGAAGGACATCATGAGCAACGCTGGGGAAAGGAGTTTGTTCTGCACGACCTGATACTCAAGTCGCCTGCCATACCCGCGGTCCTTGTCGGTTACGTTGTAGAGAGCCTGGACGAGATCAGGTTTCTTCCCGACCTTTCCTCCGATGCACCACGTCCGGTCCTCGGTCACGGTACCCACCGGCACGCTGGCAGAACCCAGCTTGAAAGAGGAATTCACGCTTGAGAACACGCCGTTGATGTAAGCCGTGGTCATGGGCAATTGCGACTCGCCAAGCCCCAGGAAAGGGTGACCGAAGGCCAAGACACGGTCGCCATCGACATAAGTGACGGTTCCAATCGCGGTCAGGTCCATGTCCCCTGCCATAAGCTGCGCCCCGATTGCTGATCCCGGCACCAAAGGGGAGCGCACTTCCGGACCTGCCCCTCCCGGGGCGGCGAGGGGGACCACATTGAAAGGCTCCAAAAGTTTTTCCAACTCCCGGATTGACGAGGGACGCATTCCCGTTACCATGAGCGGTGTCGCCACAGGGCGCATCAAAGCCGTGTCCTCCCCGCTCAGATATCCTCCGGTCGTGGGTCCCGCCTGCACCACAAAGCGGTTGAGGCGTTTCCCTGCAACACGAACGGGGCCGTATCGTGACTCAAACGTGCAAGTCGTCCGGACCTCGGGCACTTTTCCCGCCGCAGGCTCGAAGGTCTCGAGCATCTGACGAATTGGCGTCACACCGGCGATGGGTTCCTTGGCAAAAGACCATCCAAAGGATAAGGCCCCGATAAGCTTCCCGTTCAGGTAGATCGGGCTTCCACTCATCCCCGCAATGATGCCATAGCCTTTGGCAACGACGGGCCCATCCTCGATACGAATAAGGACCGCATCCCCTCCGGCGTCAATGCGTTTCAGAACGCCAAGGACGCTGACATGGAACGGCTCGATCTTCGTGCCCTCAAAGACAGATTCACCAAAGCCTTTCATGCCGGGACGGATCTCGTCCACGTCCATCATCTTCTTGGAATCGAACAAGGTGGCTGCGACCAGACAAGTCCTGTTGGCAAACAGGAGACTCGTCAGTAAGACAAGGGTCCACACCCCGCGCATCGTCCCCATGGGATCACCCGTTATCGCGTCCTCGCGCCTTTCTGTAAAGTCGTCTTGACGTTCATCTTGAGTTTCATACTCATGCTCATGTCTGTGCCCTCGACCCCTGCTTCTACTGCTCCCGGCGGAGGACTCATCGAATACTGCATGGCGCCGGTAATCGACCCCTCCGAGAAGACAACGATACCTTGCTCATAGTCGAAGTAGATCGTTGAGGTCAGCCTTGTGTACCCCTGGGAATCGGCCGCTACGTCCGAGGGCATGGAAGAGCGTTCGCCGGGGAAATCCAGAGCCAGCGGGAAGACGATCGTTGCCTCCAATTTCGCGCACTTCATTCCCTGGACCTCAACCAAGTCGATCAGCTTGCCATTGCACTTGATCTTCACCGACTGTTCCGGGCCGACGGGGAGCGTGCATTCCTCAGTCCACGTTTGGCCCGGTTTCAGGTCCTCCTCAGGGAAGACCAAGCCGGCTCCATTTCGGAAGACCTGGTTGGCATCCAGCCCTTTGGCGTGAGGGCTTTCTTCGGTTTCTTCGCTTTCCTCCCCCGAAGCCACGTTACTGATCGAAAGCACCTTACCCCGGGGGGACATACGAAGCACGGTGGTCTCCCCGGGAAAGGGCATTTTCTCATTCCCACCATTTGCACTCATGGAAAAGGTAGACGGCTCTATCCTGTTCTCGATCTCGGCAATGCCGTCAGTATCCACTTTGGTGACCTTCTGATGGAAGGTGAGGGCGCCTCGCATTTGCATCTTGAGCGATTCTTCCATAAAGGGCATCTGAACCATCGCTGCTGCTGCGACGGAGGACCGGCACGTGGTTTGCAGTCCAGTCTTCCACTGGTATCTCAGCTTAAGTCCCTGCGAGGCTCTGGGGAAGGAAAGAGTCAGAACAATTCCGACTACTCCGACTACGCGGTAGTTCCTGTTTCGCATGGTATGACCACCTCCCGAATAGAATCCGCCACAATTTGGTGCAGCGTGACGGGTATAACCGCATGGTGGTGTTCAGGCGGTTGGGCCCTGGCCAGCCACGACTTGCCGGGCGTGTCTCGGATCTTGGTCCCTTTTGGTCGGGGCGGGCACTATCTCGGTTGAACAACAAGCCGTATGGCCGTGCGTTCCGCTCCATCGATCGTGATGTCGGAAAACGAAGGTATGACAACCAATTCCACGCCCGAGGGCGCAAGAAAACCCCGGGCTATGGCAATCGCCTTGATAGCTTGGTTCAAGGCCCCTGCCCCGATCGTCTGTATTTCAACGCCTCCACGTTCCCTGACCACTCCTGCGATGGCTCCTGCCACGGAGTTCGGCTTCGAGGTGGACGAAACTCTCAGTGTTTCCATGTTGCGGCTACCTCCCATGAGTGCACCTACTGTCTATGAGCTCTACGACCAATCCTTGTGCAATGATGACGACAACTCTCTACAGCCGCTGCTACGGCTCCATCATTTCTTCCGTCTCTTCTTTGATCTGAAACCGCTGTATGTTCGTTGCTTTACCCGTGTTCGGCTCTACATCTATCATCACCGCCGATAGTATCGCTGGTCCTGTAGCCACCTCGAAACGGGCCGGCATCCGTGACAGAAACTTCTGAAGTACAAGAGAGCACTTCATCCCCAAGATGGAATCGATGGGGCCGGTCATTCCCACGTCCGTCAAATACGCCGTCCCTTTGGGGAGAATCCGCTCGTCCGCGGTTTGGACGTGGGTATGGGTTCCAATCACGGCGCTGACCTTTCCGTCCAGATATCTCCCGAGGGCCATCTTTTCTGAAGTAGCCTCTGCATGAACATCAACGACTATCACCGAGGCCACCTCCCTCAGACGCCGGACGGCAGCCAAGGCAGACCGAAAAGGACACTCCAAGGGTTCCATGAAGGTGGTCCCGCAAACGTTCACAACACCGACGAGGTCACCGTTCCCCGATTGCACCGTCGTCTCACCGCGGCCTGGCGCTCCTTCAGGGAAGTTGACCGGACGGACGAGATGAGGGGATTCATCAATGAACTGGTAGATTTCCTTGTTCCCCCAGACATGGTTGCCCATCGTCATGGCCTCGATCCCATAGCCTCTGAGTTCTTCAGCGGATCCGCGTGAGAGTCCAAATCCTCCCGCCGCGTTTTCACAGTTCGCCATCACGAAATCCACCGACTGCCCGGCGACCAACTGAGGCAAAAGCCGCCGGACGGCCCGGCGACCAGGCCGTCCGACGATGTCTCCAATCATTAGTATTCTCAAGGTACGCTCAGCTCTCAGAGGGTGGTTCGCTATCGAGCAAAGTCGACCGCGCGGGTTTCCCGGACGACCGTTACTTTGATCTCGCCGGGGTACTGCACCTCGTCTTGAATCTTGTTGGCTACTTCTCTCGCCAGTTTCACGGAGAGGAGGTCATCGACCTCATCGGGGCGTACGATGACTCGCACCTCCCGTCCTGCCTGGATGGCGAAGGACTTGTCCACGCCGTCAAAGGAATCTGCAATTTCCTCCAGTGCGGTCATCCTTTTGATGTAGGTCTCAACGTTTTCCCTACGGGCTCCTGGACGAGTGGACGAAATCGCGTCAGCGGAGTAGACAATCACTGCTTCCACAGTTTCCAAAGGGATATCCTCGTGGTGAGAGGCCACGCAGTGGATGACTGCGTCAGATTCCCGGTATCGGCGCAGGACGTTCACACCGATCTCAATGTGTGAACCTTCCATTTCGTGATCCAGAGCCTTTCCAATGTCATGGAACAGCCCGGCGCGTCGCGCAACGTTCACGTCAGCGCCCAACTCGGAGGCCATCATGGCCCCCAGGTGAGACACTTCGATGGAGTGGTTCAGCACGTTCTGCCCATAGCTTGTGCGGAAGTACATCTTGCCAAGCAACTCCACCAGTTGGGGAGGCAGCCCGGTGATGCCGGTCTCGATGCACGCGCGCTCTCCTTCCGTCTGGATGCGAACTTTGACTTCTGCCCGCGCCTTGTTGACCACGTCCTCGATGCGACCCGGATGGATTCGACCGTCGGTCACGAGGGTAGTCAGCGCCAGCCGGGCGATTTCTCGGCGGATCGGGTCGAAGCACGAGATAACAACGGCTTCGGGGGTGTCATCGATGATCAGGTCCACGCCCGTTAGACCCTCGAACATGCGGATGTTGCGCCCCTCACGACCAATGATGCGCCCCTTCATTTCATCCCCGGGAAGGGGTACAACCGAAACTGTGGATTCGGTCGCCTGGTCGACACAGCATCGCTGAATCGCCAGGGAGACGATCTTCCTGGCCTGCCTCTCGGCATCCTTGCGGGTTTGCTCTTCCATCTCCCGCACTTTGATGGCTAACTCGTGTTTGATTTCCTCCTCAACGGTCTGCAGGATAAGAATTTTGGCCTCATCTGAAGAAAGCCCGGAAACCCTCTCCATTTCAGCCCGGACTTGAGCATGGAGGTCGGCAAGCTCGACTTTGGCTTGCTCGATCTCGGATTCTCTTTCGACGAGGGACTTTTCCTTCCTGTCGAGTTGGCTCTGTTTCCGGTCGAGACCCTCCTCCCGGTTGCCTAACCGGCGCTCGATCCGCTGGATCTCCGCGCGGCGGTCCCGGTTCTCACGCTCAATCTCCGCCCGGAGTTTCTGCAACTCCTCTTTGGCCTCGATGATCGCTTCTTTCTTGGCCGCCTCGGTTTCCAGCCGGGCGGCTTCGGCCATCTCAACGGCCTTCTGCAATTGATCCTTGCCTCGCTGCAGACGTGGCAGGATGACCGCCCGATACAGCACGCAGCCTCCTGCCCCGCATACGACAGCAACTGCGACTACAATCCAAACTGTCTGGGGATCCATTCGGAATCCACCTCCCTGTATTTGAAACGGTCCCTCGGCGACAAACTCGCCGGCCCGACTTGGTGCAGGGAGAAGGTTCGTCCATCGGTATCTACGCGTGCGTGGGTAAACACTACGCTGATTCGATTTTCAAAGTACGAAGAACACAGCCGAGGCGGCAATCCGGGCTGTCGAGTGAGTGTCACTCAGAGGCTTCTTCTCCGGAGGTGAAAGCCTCGGACGATAGAGCTGCTTCGACGAGGTCATAGGAGAATCCTCGTCGACAGAGCATGGCGGCCAGCCTGCTTTTCGACTTGCTGTCAACTGCTCTCAATTCACCGCCGGATTTTGCCTTTGCCAACCTGATTGCCAGTTCCATTTCCCGGTTCTCAGGGAACAGCGTGGGGAGCTTCTCTTCGATCACGGCACGGTCAAGTCCCTTGAGTATGAGTTCCTGTGCTAACTTGATCCGCCCAACGGAACGATGATTCAGGGAGTGACAAATCCACCATTCAACATACTGTGCGTCATCGACCAGACCCAACTCCTGCAACCGTTTTACAACTTTTGCAACTGTCTGTTCTTCGTAACCTTGTTTACCGAGCTTTTCGTCAATCTCACCTGCAGTGCGATTACGGCTTTTGAGAAAACGTAAAGCCGTCTCAAAGGCCCGGGATTCCTCTTCGGATTTCGCAATCTGATCGAGGGACCGGGCGTTTACAGCCTGTCCGACTTTCAGTCCCAACTTTGCCAGCGCGCGTTCGTGAAGGGTAAACGCGCAGGCACCGTCCAGAAAAACCTTGTAGCGCCCGCGAGCCGGGTTGTCCACCTCGATACCGGTGATCTCCGACTTGTCCATGGTTGTTGGCAACCGCCCGGGCCCAAGCTACTCCCCAGACACCTCTTCCACTGCCTCCGAGGGGTTCAGGGAAGGAGCGGCAATGCCGGTCGCCTCTCGCACCTTTGCTTCTATGGCCTCAGCGATCTCCGGGTTCACCTCGAGAAACTGCTTGGCGTTTTCTCTTCCCTGGCCCAGCCGTTCGTCTCCGTAGCTGAACCACGTTCCCGTCTTGGAGATGATGCTGAAGGCGGTCCCCATGTCGAGGATGCCCCCCGTCCGGGAGATGCCCACCCCGTACATGATATCGAACTCCGCCTCCCGATGGGGGGCAGCAATCTTGTTCTTGACGACTTTCACTCGAACCCTGTTACCCACCGCCTCATTGCCCGACTTCAGCGTCTCCAACCGGTTAATCTGCAGCCGAACCGAAGCCCAGAATTTGAGCGCTCTCCCGCCCGGGGTGGTTTCAGGATTTCCGAACATCACGCCGATCTTTTCGCGGATCTGGTTGATAAAGATCGCGGCGGTGTTGGATTTATTCAGCGACCCCGCCAGCTTCCGCATCGCCTGGGACATCAGACGGGCCTGGAGTCCCATGTGAGAGTCACCCATCTCGCCTTCGATCTCCGCACGCGGCACCAGCGCCGCAACCGAGTCGATTACGATCGCATCGATCGCGCCGCTACGCACCAAAGTGTCCATAATCTCCAGGGCTTGCTCTCCCGTATCCGGCTGAGAGATGTAGAGGTTGTCGATGTCAACGCCAAGCTTCTTGGCATAAACGGGATCAAGCGCCTGCTCAGCGTCCACGAAAGCTGCCGTGCCTCCGATGCGTTGGGCCTCCGCCAGAACATGCAGAGCCAGAGTAGTCTTCCCCGACCCTTCCTGTCCATAGATCTCGGTGATCCGGCCCCGGGGAAGGCCGCCGGCACCCAAGGCAATATCCAGCGCCAGGGACCCGGTAGAAAATGTCTCGATCGCGAGTTTGGCGCTGTTCTCTCCCAGCCGCATGATCGAGCCTTTGCCAAATTGCTTCTCAATCTGGCTAACCGCAATCTCCAATGCCTTATCTCGCTCCACAGCGTCTCCTTCTTAAACCTATCCGAAAATCAACTGCAACCCAAGTCCTTAGCGACTTCAGTCACTCCTGACGACGAACGTGCGCCTATCCCGCGTCCTCGAGTACGGCCTCTCCCAACGACGTGTAAACCGGCCCGTTCGGAGTCAACTGGCTTTGAAAGAGGGTGACCGCTCTCACTGGTGCCACGCCGAAAGCTTGGTCAGCATTTTGCCGCAGCAAAGCCAAAAGTTCTTGACTCCCTCGCATGCTCCGGCACCGTCCCACCGTGATATGGGGACTGAAGACTTTCTTCTCCCGGGGGAGTCCCAAGGGTTCGAGCGCTGCCTCTGTTTCGTGATACAGATGCAGTGTTTGCTCCGAACCACCCCTTATGCCAACCCATAGCGTACGGGGGTCTTTTGCTTTTGGGAATGCCCCGACACCCAAAATCTCTGCCTCAAACGGGCGGTGGCTTCGTGTCACCTGTCGCACCGTTTCAAGCATCGTCGCTGCTTGATCTGAGTCAACCTCGCCGAGGAACTTCAATGTTAGATGGAGGTTCTGCGCTCTCACCCATTTTACGTCTGCACCCGTACTCATGAGAATCTGCTGGAATGAGTGAATCCGGGTTCTTATGCTCTCATCTAACTCCATGGCAAGGAACAATCGCATGTCGGAGCGGAACTCCAAAGGACTGTGGATTGCAGTACAAGACTCAACCGAGCAAGGCCGCCTCCTTCAGCAGATCATTCAGCCAGGATAGGGCGGCCTCCATCGCCAATTCCCTGATCCTGTCTCGGCTGCCATCGAAGCGGAATTCCCTGACCTCCGTGCGGTCCGGATAGGCAACTCCGATGTAAACCAATCCCACAGGCTTCGCAGCAGTGCCCCCGGTTGGTCCGGCAATTCCGGTGATGGAAAGGCAGATATCGGAGGCGAACCTCTCCTTTCCTCCCTCTGCCATCGCTTGGGCACACGATTTGCTGACTGCGCCTGACTCTTGAAGCAACTCGTCGGCAACTCCCAGGGAATGAATTTTCGCCTCGTTAGAGTAGGCGACAATTCCACCGACATAGTAACCGGAGCTACCGGGAACACGGGTTAATCTGAAGCCAACGCCGCCGGCTGTGCAAGATTCTGCCGTAGACAGGGTCCAGCCCAACTCCCGTAGCCGTTCGCCGATCTCTTCCTCAAGGCTGACCGTGGCTGTCGGGATCCTTTCATCGGAAGACTTGACCGCCCGGGCGATGCCAGCGCCTGTCTCTCCTTTTTGGGCGGCACAATTATAAGTGATTCAAAACCAAAATTCAACCAACGGCTCGAATTTTCCACAGGCTGGGGAAAACCTGCGACGAGATTTCGTAAATCGAGTGACCGATAGGGACCGGTGCAACCAGCGCACGCGGTCACCGCAATGCGTTTGGGACCGATTGAGGAACTACAACAATTACATCCACGGAGGCGGGCCCCCCTCTGGCTTTCACCGACTCCTCAAGCGATCGAGAGCCACCGCGGCGACGATGACGGCGCCGATGATGATCTCCTCCACATAGGCGGGCCAGCCCATCTGTTGAGATCCGTTGCGGAGAAACGCCATAATCAAGGCTCCGATGATGGAACCGAGCACTGAGCCTTCTCCGCCAGAGAGGCTGCCGCCCCCAATGACGACGGCAGCGATCACATCCAACTCTGCACCGGAGGCAACGGTGGGGTCACCTTGGCCCAAACGAGCGTACTGAAGAACTCCGGCAAGACCGAAGAACAGTCCGGCGGTCGCATACACGCCGATCTTGATAGCATCTACCCGCAAACCAGACAGACTGGCAGCGATCTCGTTCGATCCGACGGCGAAAATCCAGCGTCCATGCACACTGCTCCTCAGGAGGATCGCGACGACCACTGCAAGCGCGATGGTGATCCACACACCGGGAGAAACGACCAGCCAGGAAGGTTCGGGAAAGGTCATCGCAAGATGGTTGATCCAGGTGTCCCCCGTGTTGACCGTCTGCTCCTGTGCGAGCCATTTCGCTGCTCCCCTGAAAATCCCGAGGGAACCGAGCGTCACGATGAACGGCGCAAGACGAAGGCTGGTGACCAGGGCGCCGTTAAAGAAGCCGATTGCCCCCCCGAGGACGACGGCGAAGGCGAAGGCCATCCACGGCGGCTTGCCGCCGCGGAGCAATACTGCGAGGATAACGCTCGTAAGAGCGATGACTGACCCGACTGAGAGATCAATGCCTCCACTGATGATAATCAGCGTCATGCCGAGAGCGCCCAGCGCAACGATTACCGTTTGTGTGGCAACGATGCGGAAGTTGTCGGGCGTCAGAAAGTGGGACCTGACTTCGCTCTGGAGGGAGAAGATCACCAGGACGAAAAGCAGCCCGAGAAAGGGCCCAATGATGTTGAGGAGGCGTCCGAACTCATGTCGCCGGGCCCGCCCAAGGGATGAGGAGTTGGCAGTCATAGTTTAGCTATGCGTCGGATGAGACGCGCCTCGCCTGCTGCTGTGGCGCCGTCTCACGTTCACCTTTCATGCAGGCCGGATCACGCCTTGCGGGTCACTTTAGATACCGGTCCAACGGCGGATTGAGTAGCTCTTTCATTTCTGGCGTATCCATGTTCTCTGGAGTCACCATGGCAACTCCGGTGTCTACTCGTTTGTCGACGGGTTTCTTGTCAAGGACGTCAACCATCGTGATGACACCCAGGTAACCCATATTGAGTGGATTCTGCACAACCAGTCCCTGGATGTCCCTGTTCTTGAGACCCTCGATCAGGTCAGAACTGGCATCAAAGCCGACGAACTTCACCTTGCCGAGCA
The DNA here is from genome assembly GCA_016199605.1 of Armatimonadota bacterium. Classification (GTDB taxonomy): domain Bacteria; phylum Armatimonadota; class Abditibacteriia; order CG2-30-59-28; family CG2-30-59-28; genus JACQGJ01. The sequence goes on from JACQGJ010000428.1 coordinate 13,166, forward strand.
GCTTGGTGTCTTCCAGAGCCTTCCTCATGCCAGCAGTCGACGACTCGTTAGGCGTGAACACACCTTCAACCTGGCTGCCGAACCGGTTGAGCAGGTTCTGCGCGGTCTTGTACGCAGTCTCCCGGGTCGGCCCGGCGTACTTGTTGCTGGAGACAACCGTGATACCCGAAGATTTTTTGAGGCCCTCCAAGAATCCCGCCTCTCGGTTCTCCGTGCTGGCCGAACCAACCTGGTACCGCATCACCAGAACCCGACCTTTGCCGCCCAGGAGCTCTGACAAGCGGTCTGAGGCCAACTCGCCGCCCTTCTTGTTGTCGGTGGCCACAAAGGACGCATACTTCTCACTGGCAAGGTCCGAGTCGATCACGACCACGGGAATTCCGGCGTCGATCGCCTCTTCGGAGGGTCGCACCAGGGCTTTTGCATCCAAGGGCGCCAGGACGATCCCATCTACTTTCTGCGTGCGAAACGTCTCCACAATCGAGACTTGCTCATTACGGTCATCTTCCTTCAGAGGTCCTTTCCAGAGAATTTCGACTTCCCTGCCCTTCTCTTTCAGCTCCTGTTGCGCTTTGAGGGCGCCTGCGTGGATCGACTTCCAGAATTCGTGGGTCGTTCCTTTTGGGATGACCGCCAGCTTCAGGGACTTTCCTCCTTCGCCTAACTTTGGGCCTTCCGTTGAGCCTCCTCGCGTGGGCGTTTGTTTCGGGGCACATCCCAGGACAAGACAGACGATCCCCACCGACACCAACCAGGGAAGCCCAGGGCAGAAACCGACCTCCCAACGCGGAACCTTACTGTTGCTCTTCATTAACTTTCTCCTCTCAATGTGATGCTAATGGAACCTTGAATTCTCGGAATCAACGGGGCATCATAGTGGTCCCCTTCCCTTCTCCTTTTGCCGGCGGCAGGCTCCTGAATTGCGGGCAATAATCGGGTGCGTAGGTGTGCGCTTTGAAGACGGCCCCCCGATAGCTGAGCGACGGCATGAAGGGATTCACGTATTCCCACACTATCTCGTTTGCCCGGGTGACCTGGAAGAGCCTGCCGTTGGCTCCATCGCAGATTAGTGTATTGCCGTTAGGCAACCTCTCCACGCCTCCCACCACGCTCGAGAAGTGTTTCCGTCCGACCCCTCCCTCAGTGGACTGCCAGACGACCCTCCTGGCGTGGGTATCAACCTCCACCGCCCGTGATTCATCCGTGTAGATACCATTGTCATAGCAGAGAAGGTGTCCCGCTCCCGGGCATCCCAGAGGAATCTCCTGGGCGTCATGAGGTCCGCCGAAGAACTGGGGCCCACTTCGGCACTCAAGGGCCCCAGAAGCCTTGTCCACGTAGGCAGTGTTCCCAAAGCGGAACACAACCCACCCGGAGTCTCTGTGGACGATCATTATCGAATCGGTGAAGCGATTGGTCAAGAGGATATTGCCGGTTGATGTCACGGAAACACTATTCCCATGGGACCATTCCTGTCGCTTGTAAAGCGGCCCGATGAGGTCCAGGGCGGGATCCAGGTGTGCATTCGCGTGCCACTCCCAGACCTTCCGGCCTGTGGGGCTGATTTCAATGAGGCAGTCGTTGAACATGGTGCCGTCCGCGTGCTCAGAGCCTTTGATCCCACCTCGCACTCTTTTCCTCAACTTGGGAGGCACGCGTTCCCAAGTGAGATAGAGGTAGTCGCCGTTCGTAAGCTTGGTGAAATCGTGGTGCATGTTCAGATCAACATGCTTGAAGACCCGCTTACCCTCCCACGTCAATTCCACCAGCCATCCCGCCGCCCCGCCCATTTCGTACTTGCCAAAGCCCGGTCTGCCGGAGGCCTGTTGATCGTTGCGTCCAATGACAATGATGTTCCCGTTCGGCTGCAGCCGACCATGCAGCGGCGAAAACGGCAGGCTCCACTGATGCACCACTTCTCCATTCATATTGACAAGGTACACCGCGCAAGGGCCCTCGCCGGGCGTGTCTCCCAGGGGTGCGAAGAGCGTGTAACCGTTGAACGATCTTCCCGGGTCATAGACCGTCGTTCCAGTCGGGTACACCGAGGGCCAGGCAAACAGGGCGTTCGAAGAAGAGGGCCACAGGAAACACAGCAAAGCCGCTCTGACCCCAATTGCAGGCAAGCTTCGGAGAGGCAGCCTCATAAGGTCCCGACTCCTTTAGCCCTCGATCTCATAGATATGAACCTGGGTTGGCCCGTAGGTATAGCCGTACCCGCTCGGGATCATGCGGGGCAAGTCTCGGTTTTCATCTTTGACGTAACCGAACATGTCTCCCGCGACCCCTCCGGCTTCGTAGCCGTAGGTATCAACTCCCACGAAATCGTCAGAAAAGCCATCGTCGTCCGAGATTAACGCTCGATCTTCAAAGAGGGCTCTGATCGGGGTACCAGGTCGGAGGCCCGGGACCTCAACCCGAACTTTTCCGAGCAGGGAACGATCGATCCCCACCGTGTCTTCGCAGAAAACGCGCACGATTTTTCCGTTTCGTTCCAGGGCGGAGAAGTCCCACAGCGCCCGTCCATTGCTACTGATATAGGCAAAGCCGTCGACCAGTGTGCCGGCGAGACCAATCGCCTCCGCCGCTATCTCGATGCGATACCAGTCGCCCGATGAAGGCAACGAGCCCATTTTGCGAAAGTGCTCCGGCTGGTAAATGGTCCTGTCCACTTTGGCTCGTTCGGCGTCGGCGGTCCTCTTCAGGTCGGCGGCCCACTCCTTCCCCATGATTCTCACGGCCAAGTCGTAGGTCGGCGGGTCGAGCACGTAGCTAATCTCGTGCCAGACCGAGTGCTCCAGTTCAGAGAACATCAGGACATTGCCATACTTCTGTCTGAAAACGTCGAAATCGAACCTGCCGAGCACACCGCAGTGCGAGAATCTTCCATCCCCCCTGACGGCCACCATCACCCACTCGGGGGTGTCTTTCGGGTCGAGCCACACATACTGGACGATCTTGTCCCCCGGCCGCACCAATTCGGGCATCGGAAGTCCGCGAAACCCGTGGATTCGCAGGCCGCCGGGTCGGACCCACTTTCGATTGATACTGTCCCCTTCGTGGCTCGCTTTGCCCGACCACTTCGTCTCCTGATTCCACTGCCAGCGTCCCATGATAATCGGCCCGCAATTGGTTGCCAGGATGTAAGTCTTGCCGTTGTGCCGCCGGACCAGGTGAGAGACAGGCGGGTCAAACGTCACTTCAGGAATGGGATCGCGGCTGTTCAAAGGTGCTTCCAGATATCGTAACTCGCCGGCAAGACCGCGGTTGAAGGTCGGATCACCGATTCCCTGGATCATCTCGACTCCCGCGGAACCCCTGATGATGTTCTCGTAGGTTTCAAAGCGGTAGCGCTCATAGGGCGTGTTGTCGTAAAGCTGAGGGAGGTAGACCCAGGCCGAAGGTTCCTTTCTCGCACGTTTCAGATACGGAGTGTAGATCACGTTGAAATCCATCGGGCCCCACATCTCGGTCTCGGCATGCACAAGATCGTAGTAGGGAAAAGCCGACATGTTCCATGCGTTGTAGGCGCCGCTCGAGCTCCAGGAGATCGGCCGCTGCGTAATCTGGCGGATCCAGTCGTTGAGATTCTGATGCGACTCCCGCGCTGCCGGGGTATCGGGGATGCTCGACTCCCATCCACCCGTGTTGACTGACACGATGGATTCCATCCCACCCGCCTGCACAAACCCCTCGAGCTTCTTCTTTTGGTCCGAGGTCATGTCCACATAGGCGGCCGTCCCACTATCACCCGATACCGGCTTGAACTGGAGGGAGTAGAGTCCCTGATCCTTCCACATCTTGGCAACAGCCTCGAACTTTCCCCCCTCGCCCTGAGGGAGACGATGTCCCATCATCCCAAGCTGACCGATGATCTCAGGACCATGATTTGTTCGCATATTCTGATGCGTCGCGCCCGTGAGATAGCGGGGCTTGTCGTTGATGAAGACCGCGCCGTCTTCACGGATCTTCACACTCTGGACGGAATCTTGCCGGGGGGCCGCGGCCATTCGACAAAAGGCATCGCTCCGGTCAGAAAACAAGACCTTGCCGTTCCCATCCACCCCACGCACTTCCAGAACGGTGTCCCGTGAAGGTTGGTTCTGTGGCCACACCTTGAGCCGGCTGAGGTCGAGCTTGACGATCAGCAGATTGGTTCGATCCACCCACCAAGCCGGGGTCGGCATGTTGAACTCATAGCTTTCCTTTGGGGATCTTGGCAGGGAGGCTCTCGTTTGAGCAAGGGAGTGCCGCAGATCGGTAATCGTTTCCCTGCCCACGGACACGTTGTCGGCGGGACGCTTCAATTCCAGCTCCAGTTTTGCGACCTGTGCCAGGGCTGCTGAGGAAACGCCCAGGTTGAGGGAAGTCGTAACGGGGGTCTCGTCAGGGAGGCTGTAATGTCTACTGACATCGCAATCGACAACCACGGGCCACGTGTTGAAGGCATAGGAGGATTCTGTTATCAAGACCTTCCCGCGAAAGAGCTGCAGCCTGAAAGCCCCTTGCTGCTTCAGGTCACCGACAAGTTTGCCGATGCGATAGGGCACACCCAAAGTGCCTGGAGAGTTGGATGTGATCGGGACGGACTTCGACTCGGTTACTGCCGGTGCAGAATCAGGCAAAGTGGTGGTAAGCCGGATCTTAAAACCACCCGGCCTGCCGCTGTTAGTGAAGGAAAAAGTCATCTGGTTGTCCCCAAACAGTCGCTCTCCCAAGTCCAGGGAAGTGTCGCCGACCTCTGAAGCAACCTGTCGTTCCACCGGCGGAACCTTCACGCCTCGCGCCTCCAAGGAGGCGATGTCCGTCGTTCGCTCGGTGACCCGCAAGTCATCCCACCAGACGGTTCCGACCTGGCAGGCATAACTCCGTGTGCCTGAATCATCAAGGGTGTCACCGTTAAAGCCGCGCGCAGCCAGTCGCACGCGGATTCCCTTAACAGGCTCATTGAATGGCATTGAAAAGAACTTGCGGATGTAACGCCACCCGAACGTGCCGTTGCCAAAGGTGGCCGTGCCGCCCTGGGAATACTCGGGCTGCACTGGCCGGTAGGAGGGCAGATGGGCGCCGTCCTCATCCACGCACCGGAGGTCAATCATCTTGATCCGGTCGGCACAGACAAACGCTGCGACCTCGATGATGTACGGTCTGTCCTGGTTTAGAGCGATCAGGTCACTCTCGACAAACTTCTCGTCGCCCGGATAAACGTCGAAGCGCAACGATCTTTTGCCGCTATGGAAGAGGAGCGAGTCGAGACCGACGCGACCTCGATTCTGCTCGTGGAAATGCATCCAGTCCGTCCAAACGTAATACGTCGGACCGATCCAATCGAACTTCCTCTGCTTCGACCATCCAACCGGGTAACCGTCCCTGTCAGTCCTCTCAAATCCGGGATTGGGAATCAGGTTGGGGACGAGCGCCAATCTCTCTTGCACGTGGAGATCATCGAACTCCCCAGGGCCGATCAAAGCAAGGGTCATCGAGCCATCTTTGAAGACCTGGTCCGCAGGGCACTCGACGGAAATCCGCTCCCACTCGCCGGTTCCCGTTGCCCGAACTTCGACGGGGCCGAGCTTCAGTGTCCCACCCCCGCGACACCAGATGCTCGCGCGCCAGGGCTGCGGAAACCGCTCCGGTGCAGTGAGGGGAATAGGCTTGATGGTGCTCCCACCCCAGGCTCCGCCGCCTTCTTGAGTGACCGCTCCAACGTACTCCTGGCTCGCGGCGCTTTGCTCACTTAACATCAGCGACTTCTTTCCACCATGAGGCGTGACCTCATTCCATTGCCACGTCCCTTTCAGGTCCCAGTAATCCGGCGCCAAGTCTTGCTGATTGTAGAACCAGTCACCCTTGAAGCTAAGCACGTGCGGCTCGGAATGGTTGTTGACAAAGTCCTCTTCAAAACCAGGATCCCTCGCAAAGTTGCCACTCCAGCCTTCGTTCTGCGCTGCCGTTCCCTGGTCATTCGCAAGGGCGATAGGCAGGGCCATAAACACAGAAACGAGGAATGACCGGAGGGAACGCAGTGGAGAATTCGATAGTGCGCGCATTGCCGTTGGACCAATCCTTATGAAATCCCATGTCGCCTGGTCGATCTGGTGCCACGAATTGTAACAACGGTCTCTTGCCGAGGCAAGCCCTTTCCTGGACTTTTCAGCAAGACGGTTCCGAAGAATCGATTCTTGATGGGGGCAGGAAATAGAGTTTAGAGTGGGCTGAGAATGGGTAAACTACCTCCAACGTTGGAACACTCGCTCGATGCAATGGTGAGAGGTGGTGATTGCAGCCCAAAACCTTAGATTTTTTTCGTGTCAAGAATCTAAGAGTTTTTCAAGGGTTCGTCATTGCACTATGTAGCAACGACACGCCGTATCTGCCGGTAATTCCAATTGAATGGGGTGGTGGCTGTGTACATGCTCAAGCAAAACTGGATCGTCCTCGCTGCTGTTCTTGTGATCGTCGTCTGTCTTCCAGACTACAGCAAGCTCAAATCAAGGCTACGGTCCGCGAGGGAAAGTCGCTCGAAGGTCGGCGGAGGAAGCGCGGCCTCAACCTCGCCGGATTCCAGTTCCACACAAGCTGCTACTGGCGATTGCGTATGCACCCCCCCTGTGGGACAGGTCTCCAGCGACGGAGAGACTATTACACTGTCGGCGTCAGGTCGGGGGATTACTCTTGTGGCCGGTCGGAGCGTTCCAGCATTGGTTAGTGACTTGAGGAGCCACAACAGGTCAATCCGACTTCGCGCTGTCAGGTCCCTCGCGCTGCTAAGATTCGCGGTTCGCTCGGTCCTTGAGGCGTTGATTGCCGCAGCGAAGGACCCCGATGCCCAGATTCGGTCAACGGCCCTCGATAGAATGGCACAGCTTCAGGACCCGCGCATCACGCCTGTGCTCGTACGCGCCCTTCAGGACAAGGAGAGCATCGTTCGACAGAGCGCCTCCCTATCCTTGTGGAACAGGCTACGGCTGCGTCCTCCCTGCAACGCAAACCCCAACATAACCAAGGCTCTGGTGCAGGCGCTGAAAGATGAAGACGCCTCCGTCCGTGCTAACGCTACTCTCGCCCTCGGCACAACCAAAGATCCTTGCGCCGGCAAGCCGTTGTTTGCTGTTGTGGTGCGTAAGAACGAGGAACTCGAGGTTCGGTGTAACGCGATCACCTCGCTGGGAGAACTGAGATATCGCCCTGCCGCTGAGACGTTAATCTCCTACGTGCGCGGCCTGAACGACTACAGTCCCATCATGAGTCGCTCGGTGGCCGCACTGGGGGTGATCGGTGATCCGCGGGCAGTCGATCCTCTTGTGGACTGTTTGAGGAGTAGAGATTTCCAGATGCGCTCCAATGCCGCTCTTGCTCTGGGAAAACTGCGAGACCCCCGCGCCGTCGATGCACTATGCACCCTCGTCACTGACCCAGAGCAGGACGTCAGAGGCTCTGCCGCCTGGGCCCTGGGGAAGATAGGAGACCCACGCGCCGCTCAGCGCCTGATTCCTCTGTTGAAGGAGGAGCATCCGCTCGTCGCAGGGAACACGATCGTCGCGTTGGGCGAAATCGGCGATCCCGGCGCTGTTCAACCTCTGATTCTATTTCTCCACAATGAGAACGCCTCCCTCCGAGGCAAGGCGGCGACGGCCTTGGGCGGGATTGGCGATGCGACAGCCATGGGATCGCTCACGTCGGCGCTCCACGACGACCACTTTTGGGTAAGAAAACAAGCCGTGAAGTCACTTGCTCTCATCGGCGGGCCGAAGGCGCTCGCCGCAGTTCGGAAGGCAACCAAGGATGACCATCCCCGTGTCAGGGAGGCGGCCTTGGACGCTGTAGAGGACCTGACTGAGCACAGGTTGGCTGTGAAGGAGTAGCTTGGACACCAACGAGCTAACAGTACGCGGACTCTGCGGCTGAGAGGCTTCGTCACCGTTGTCGCGTCTGTGCCACATTCATCTTCCGGTGTCACCCCCTCTCCTTTCCACGCCATTCCTTTGCAGGACTCCAACAGGATCCAACAGTCCAGCCCGGTCGCGGACAGCGCGGAATGAGGATCTCGGTCGTCCCAGTCCCTCTCCCCCACTTTTCCCGTTTCCTTGACGGATACCGGCAGGTTGCATACAATCCTGTCGTAGCCCGAATCCCTCCAGTTTGAAGGCCCATGGCAAGCCCAAGCAGGATAGACCCCCAACGTCTCCCCGCTGGAGATCCGCAGAAAGTCACGCGTGCCGCTCGTATGCGCGGGATAAGGCTGGTTTTCGTAAGCAATGCCATCGTTGCCGTGTTCAGCAACATCACTGCCGGAACGGTCGCCACGGGTTACGCCCTGTTTCTTGGGGCAACCAACTATCACATTGGACTGCTATCTTCTGTCCCGACTTTCGTTCAGGCGATGCAGGCAGTCGCCCCTGTATTCACGGAACGGTACAAACATCGAAAGCCAGTACATTGTGCCTTCAATCTCATTTCCTACCTGGTCTGGATCCCCATTGCCCTCATTCCCTTCTATGTCCCTGCTCTCCTGCGGCCGTGGGCGATGATCGCCCTGGTAGGAGCAAGCGGCATGGTTGGCGGGTACGGCACCCCCGCAGGCGCCTCATGGATCACCGACCTGATTCCCCCGGATATGCTGGGATGGTTCTATGCAAGAGTGAACACAATCCTTACCGTCGTCGGCATGGTGACTGCTTTAGTCGCAGGGCGCTACATCGACCTGACACCTCACCGCTTCGGGTTTCCGTCCGTTTTTCTTTTTGCCGTAGCCACCGCAGGCATTGCCAACATGCTCCTCCGCTTTGTCCCGGAACCCGACAAGAAAGAAGGGGAAGTCCGCGGGATCGCCGAGACCTTTGCGCTTCCGTTCCGTGACCGCAACTTCCGCAACCTGATGATCTTCTTCGCCGTTCGTTCCATGGCGGTCATGGTTGCCGCTCCGTTCTTCAGCGTCTATTGGATCAAGCACTTGAAGCTCTCCTACTCCTACATCGCCCTCATCAGCGCGATCATGTCCCTCTCGATGATCGCCTCATATCAGCTCTGGGGTTACCTCAGCGACAAGTACGGAAACAAGCCCGTCACAAAGATCTGCTGGACCGGCATGTGCTTCATCCCGATCACATGGTTCTTCGTGACGCGCGAGAACTACCTCTACGGAGCGCCGCTCGCGGCTCTGTGGGGCGGTTTTTTCTCGTCTGGAGTGGGAATCTCGCAGTTGAACCTGCGCGCCAAGATCGCCCCCGAGGAAAATCGCTCCGTTTATCTCGGTTGCTTCAATGGCGTGGTCAGCGCAACCGCAGCCCTCGGACCGATCCTCGGCGGCTCTCTCGCGACGCTCCTCAAAGACGTCGATTTCATGTTGCTTGGCGTGCATGTCGAAACGCTCAAGTCGTTGTTCCTGATCTCGGCATCGCTCCGTCTCGCGTGTTCCCCCCTCCTGTGGCTGGTTGAAGAAGAGAAGGAGATGCCGGCGCAGTTCCTCTTGCGCCAAATGCCTGCCCGCAATCC
>JACQGJ010000391.1 GCA_016199605.1 Armatimonadota bacterium
AGTATGACTACTCCGCGATAGACGCCAAACTGCGGGCGCTGCTCGATGTTGATCCCGACGTCTGGTTCATCATCACCTACGATCTCTCGACACGTTTCCAGCCGTGGTGGATCGAAGCTCATCCCGAGGCGCTGTGCCGGATGGAGAGTAAGGACGAGACCATCGGCGACTACATGGGCAGCCGCAGGAAGGTCCCCTCCTTCGCCTCACCCACGTGGCGGGAAGCGTTCCTCGATTGCCAGGCGCGACTCGTGCGGCACTTGAAGGAGAGTCCCTTTGCTTCGCGCATCATTGGCTATGAACCGTGCAATGGGATCACCTACGAGTGGTTTCTGTGGGGCGCGCAGTCAAATGAGTTGGTGGATTACAGCGAGTCCGGCCTCGCCGACTTTCGCCGCTGGCTGAAAGAGAAATACAAGACCGATGCGGCCTTGCAGGCTGCGTGGAAGAACCCCGACGTGACTTTAGCCGCCGCAGCTATTCCCACCGACAAGGAGCGCCGGTCACCCGGTTCCGGTATGTTCTTCACGCCGGGAGCGCAGCAGAACGTCATTGATTACAACCGCCACCAGCACGACCAGGTGGTGGACACGATTCTCTACTTTGCCAAGGGGCTGAAGAAGGAAAGCGAGGGCAAGGGCATCGTCGGCACGTTCTACGGCTATGTGTCCCACCTGCCGGACAGCCCCGGTTTCGGGCAGAGCAGCGGACATTTTCAATTGTCCCGAATCCTGCAGGAACCTGATATTGATTTCCTCATGTCACCCACCGCCTACTCATGGCGCGAGCTCGGCGGCACCTCGGCCTGCATGACGGCGTTTGGCTCGCTGTCGCTCAACAACAAGCTCTGGTTCAACCAGGCGGACACCCGCACCCATTGGAGTCACCAGGACGGCTTCGGGCGTCCGACCGACCTGATGGGTTCCATTCAGATGCAGCGCCGGGAAGAAGTGCTTGCGCTGACGACGGGCTGCGTCGTTCAGTGGTTCGACTTCAGCACAGGATGGATGTGGGGCGACGTGCGGCTGGCGGAAGACGCGAAGCGGCTATCGGCGATTGACGCCGCGTGTCGTAACCGCAAACCTTTGCCGCGCAAGGACGTCCTTGCGGTCATCGTTGACGATCAACAGATGGGACGTTCCGATCTCTTCAAACTGCCATACTCCGACCAGCTCATCTATCGCCAGCGCAATTTCCTGCACCAGTGTGGCGTGCCGTGGAGGATGTACCTCTTCAGCGATTTGGTCAGGCACCCGGAGTTGAAGGAGCATCGCGCCTTTCTGTTCCTCAACCTGTTCAACGTGGACGAAGCCAAACGCAAAGTAGTCGAGGACCTCAAGAGCAATGGTCGGGTCCTCGCCTTTGTTGGTCCGGCGGGGTTCGTGGGAGACGGCTTCTCCGTTGAGCGGGCCTCGAAACTGATCGGCATCAACCTGCGGCAACTCGACACGGCCTCTGCGGCCGACCTCACTTGCCACATCAGCAACCCGGACTCTCCGCTGGCCAAAGGGTTGACAAAGGAATCCATCTACGGAGTCGCTCTCAAACCCGAACCCGCGTTCGCTATCAGCGACGCCTCGGCTGAGATCATTGGGAGTTACGATGGCGCGGCTTTATCCTGCCTCGCGATGCGTCGTTACCCGAAGTGGACGAGTGTCGCTTCCCTTGCGCCAGGCCTCCCACCGGAGATTCTGCGCGGGATTGGACGAATGGCAGGATTGCACGTATACTCTGAAGCCAACGAGCCGATCTTTATCGGCTACGGACTCGTCGCGGTTCACGCCGCTTCGTCCGGCGAGAAGGTGTTCCAGCTTCCGGCAACCGGAAAGGTCAAGGAATGGTTCTCAGGGACCACAATGCAAGGGAAGGTTTCGGAGATCCGCTTGAAAATGAAAGCCGGGGAGACGGTACTGTTTCAGGTGGACTGAGCTTGGACCATGGGCAATCACATTACAGGATTACGCCGACACACACCCAGATGCAAGAGATGCTCGAAGCTCACGCGACTTTTGTTAAGCTTGCCGTTGACACAGGGAGGCGGATAGTAGCAGTCGAGGAGATAGTGAGGGAGAGGTTGGAAATATGACCTCTATTGGGTTACATGAACGCTTCATGCAAGATCCCGTTTCCGTTCGGCTTGGCAACCTGGCCTCGAATCTTTCCCGTATCGCCTCCTGTCTTGAGCGACCTGGGTTGTTGGATGCCGCTCTGGCGGTAATCGACGAGAGTAAGCACTTTATCGAGTGGACGGGCCCCGAAGCCACCCCTGACGTTCAACCGGAACTGGTCCGCCTTCAGGTTGAGCTGGCGCGATGGCAGTTGCGGAACAACAAACTGCAAGCAGAGGAGGCGGCCCGGAAGGAGCTTGCCTCAACGGCCAGGAGGCACGCAGAGCAAGTGCTCAACTGGTCAGGGCTGCTTGGTTAGGCCAGGCTATGGTATCACAGTGAGTTTCTGGAGGAACCTGAAATGAATCAAACCCCACTCGTCTATCTACGTGGAGAGTTCATCCCCGCCACGGAGGCTTCTATCGCGATCTACGATGCGGGCATCGTGATCGGCGCTACGGTCACCGATCTCGCGCGAACGTTCAAACATGAGCTTTTCCGGCTCGAAGACCACGTGCAGCGGTTCTACCGTTCGTGCAAATACGCCCGCATCCAGCCGAGGGTACCGCTCGAAGAGACCTTGCAGTTGTCCAGGGAGCTTGTGCGACGCAATTGCGAGTTGATCTCCGACGAGCAGGAGATCGCCCTGGTCTGGTTTATCACGCCAGGGGAATTCAGCGTTTACGCAGGGGGAGCCGGGATGGCGGGAGACATGGAGCCGACGTTTTGCATGCACACCTTCCCGTTGCCTTTCCAAGTCTGGCAACATTACTACACTCAGGGCGTTCACGTCATTACGCCGTCTACTCGCCACGTTCCTCCCCAGTGCGTTGACCCCAAAATCAAGTGTCGCAGCCGAATGCACTGGTGGTTGGCCGATCAGGAGACGCACCTGGTTGACCCGAAGGCAATCACGCTTTGTCTTGATCTTGAAGGCAACGTCACGGAAACCAGCGGTTCGAACTTCCTGATCGTTCAGAACGGCGCCGTCGTCCAACCCAGCTCACGCAACATTCTCCCCGGCATCAGTCAGCAAACGGTTCGGGAGATCTGCGGACAACTGGGCCTGGGTTATGAGGTCCGCGATTTCCAGGTCCATGACGTGATCAACGCGGAGGAAGCCTTTCTCGCCAGTACGCCCTATTGCCTGGCCCCGGTGACGAAGATCAACGGGGTAACGATCGGAGACGGAACGCCTGGAGGCCCCGTATTCAGGAAAATCCTCACAGCATGGAGTGCCGTGGTCGGATTGGATATCCAGCAACAGATAACCGGTGAGTAGATCGACGACCATGGACAACCGAACCGTTGGCGCGAGCGCCCTCAAGATGAGCGCCATCACTCTGGGAACTCGCGCCTTCGCAACTGAGGTCTCGGAGGAAGAAGCGGTCCGCCTGATCCACCGCTGCCTTGATCTGGGTATCACCTCCTTCGACGTGGTCGATGAGAGTCAGCCTGCCGATAACACCGGTGGAAAGCAGAGAGGGCGCACCGAGGCGATCCTGGGGAGGGCCTTGAGGGGCCGTCGAGAGGACTCCTTGATTGCTACTCGTGGCGGAGGCACCCTAAGTCCCGAGCCGAATCTCCCTCGTCATTCGCGAGCGACCCTCCGGGAGCAAGTTGAGGAGAGTCTGAAACGGCTGCAGACGGACCACCTGGATCTTTTCCTGTTGCACTACCCGGACCCGCTCACTCCACTGGCAGAGAGCCTCGAAGTGCTTGCTTCCCTCATCGATCAGGG
>JACQGJ010000392.1 GCA_016199605.1 Armatimonadota bacterium
AGTCCAACTGTCTCACAACAATGTGGTGTTTTCAACCTTAACGAGTATAACTGCTACGCTGCCTTATCTGCACCCCGAGCGCACAGAATTGCCAGAGCAATTCGGACTCCCTTCAGATCGTCGGGCGCTTCCTTGTGGTTGGGGTCAACTTCGAGGACCTTCTTGTAGGCGCCCTCCGCATCCCAAGGTCGTTTGGCCGCCCGGTAGGCCGCGCCGAGATAGAACCAGGACTTCGCGTCTTGCGGGTTCAGTTGCGCAGCCTTTCCGAGAGGCTCGACGGCTTCCTCGAACTGATCGACTCGAAAGCAGGCGATGCCCAACTCCCGCCACACTTCTGCGTTCGAGGCTTCTCGCTCAGCGAGGCCCTGCAAGAAGGCGAGCGCCTCCTTAGGCTTCCCCGCCTCCGATAAACGAACGGCGGAAGCGAAATCTCTGGGAGGCTCCGGTTCCTTCTTCACCACTTTCTTTTCCGGTGCCTTTGGCGCTAACTCCTCGGCGGATCCTTGAGCGGCTGCGACCGACTCTCCGGCTGATGCCATTCCTATTCCCCCTTCACGTAGACCGTGAAGGTGGCGACCGTCGGGGACTTCTGGAGGGCGATGTCCTTGGTCACAGCCGTTACCGTGTAGGTCCCTGGTTTATCATACACGTGAGTCGCCTGCAGCCCCTTGGCGTCTTCACCGATGCCATCGTTCGCGTCGAAATCCCACGTCACACTCACAGCCGCGAGTCCGGGGTTCAGCTTCAGCCACAACTCGACTTCCCGGCCTGGACGAGTTTCGGTGTCCAACACCTCTCCCGTCGCCGCGCGAATTTCGGCTTTCATCGGTGCCCGATCGACGGCGATGGCTACCTGACCAACGTACAGGTCCTCCTGACCATCGCCACAGACAACCAGCCGTCGCAGGTTCCCCTTGATTTCGCTGCTGCCTTTGAAGACCTTGAGGGGGACTGCCACCGTGGCCCAACCGTTGGCATCCGTTCCGTAGATGATGATTCCGTACCGTTCCGCGATAAGGAGTCCCTGATCGAACATGGCCATGAGCTTCAGGTTCTCGATCTTCTTTTCTTTGGGTTCTTCCTTCTTGGTGTCCTTAGTTCCACCGCCGAGTCCCGCAGCGCCGCCCCCGCCTTTCAAGCCGCCGATCCCCTCTGTATTGCTCTTTCCTTTTCCAGTCCCGCGGGTGTCCTGATCTCCGGCTGAGTCCTTCTCGGAATCCTCGAACATCACCAGGAAGACCAGGTACGCTCCTTCAGCATTTGTGACCATGGGAGGGCCATTGAGGAAATCCAACCTCGCGCCCTCATAGGGTCCGCGGATTGTCATCTTTAGACACTTGGGGCCGCGGTAATGGTAGTCGGTCACTTCGGAGCAAAGCCCACCCCCCCAGGGAGCAGGCGAAACGCCCCAGGCATTTCCCTTGGTCTGACCGTCATACAGAATCACGAACCCGCCTTCCTCACCGATGGTTGCCGGGGGAGGCGTCGCGGCTTCGTCAGCGTCCTGAGAGTAGCAGGGGTAGCACCAGAGGGAGGCGACCCCGAGTAACAATGCCAAGATGAGCTTCGTCTTCATGATATGCTCTCCTTCGTTCAGCTTATGTATTTCGTGTCAGGTACCAGATTGCGCCTCACGCGTCGTTCCTATACGAACTCCAGGCAGGCCTGGTTCGCGAATAGAATCCCTTTTCGCGTCAGAGCCATTCGATCTTCGGTAACGTGCAGCAATCCCAACCGGGTCAGTTTCCGAATCGGCTGCGGAAAGGTCTCCTCCAGGTTGACGCCAAAGCGATCTCGAAAAGCGTCGGTGGAAACCCCTCGGAGGAGCCGCAGGCCCACCATCATCGTCTCACCCATCTGAACAGGGATCGCAACTTGCTCCCAGTCTTCGGTCGCCAGCCCGCGCGTTTCCATCAATTCAACGTACTTCGCCGGCGACTTGACATTCCAGCGACGAATCCCGTTGAGGTGCTGGTGCGCGCCGGCGCCAAGTCCCAGCCACTCTTCGTTGTGCCAGTAAATCAGGTTGTGTTGGCACTGGCGTCCCGGGTGAGCGAAGTTCGAGATTTCGTACTGATTGTAACCGGCCTCTGGCAGGAAGTCCAACGCGGTCTCGAACATTGCCGCATCCGTCTCTTCGTCCAGCGGCTTGAGCTGTCCCTTTCGATAGAGCTCCCCGAACTCAGTGCCAGGCTCGATCGTGAGCGAGTAAGTCGAAAGGTGGTCCGGCCCCAGGTCCACGGCTTGCTGTAGATCGCTCTGCCAGTCTTGAAGAGACTGGCCGGGTGCCGCAAAAATGAGATCGAGGCTGAGGTTCTCGAAGCCGGCCTCCCGAGCGGAACGCACACTGCGAACCGTGTCCCGCGCGGAATGGATTCGCCCCAACCGGTCCAGCACGTGGGACTGAAATGATTGCGCTCCGAAACTGAGGCGGTTAAAGCCGCCCCGCCGGAGAGCCGTTAGCTTTTCAAGGGTCACCGTCCCAGGGTTCGCCTCGCACGTTATCTCGGCCTGCGGTTCAACGGGAAGAAACTCACGACAGGTATCCAGCAACCGGTTCAACTCTTTCCCGCTCAACAAGCTGGGGGTTCCACCGCCGAAGAAAATCGTCGAGATGGCTCTGCCTTTGACCTCCGGTTGCTGCGAGGCGAGACGTATTTCAGTGTCCAGCGCCTCCAGATAGCGCTGAACCAGCGATCCGTCCGACGTGACGTGCGAGTTGAAATCACAATAGGGACACTTTCTCGCGCAGAACGGTATGTGGAGATAAACCGCGAGCCGCTTCATCCAGCCAACCTCGACGATACTCAATCCTGTCCTTGCCGAATCTTATCCTTCTTCGTCTCTCGCTCCGCCTGAAGACGGGAAAGCTCCGTGGCGAGCTCCTGGCTGACCTGTTCGGCTTTGGCGGGATCGCCGGAGGCTCGAGCCTCTGGAATTCGCTGCTCGAAGATCATCTTCTTCTCGGCGACCTTCGAGTCGATGAACCGGTCCACGTCCCTAAGCTTCGCCTTCTGTTCCGGCGTGAGCTTAACCGGTTCCGCCTCTCCCTCTTGCTTAAACCTCTCCATCGCAATCTCAAGAGCTGACTTCATGTGACCCCCTCGCCTTACTCATCGATCTCAAAAATCCTCCGCATCGACTCCATGCTCAGCCGCAAGTTCTCCGCAAGTGTTCGGGTCGCTGGAGTGCCTGCCTCCAGGGCAAGCTCCAGGATAAGCCAACCGTTGAGGCTCGCCTCGGAGAGTATTTCGTGAACCTGGGAATAGTCGATGTCCCCTTCTCTGAAGTATTCATCCCAAATAGTATCCACAGAATTCCGCAGATGCAGCGCCCCGACCCGGTCGGCGTACTCCCGCAGCACCGCAAGAGGGTCGGCGCCCCCCCGATAGACCCAGTGCACATCATAGCAGAGCTTGACGAGCTGCGGATCGGTGAGATCGCAGGTCGTTCGGAATTCACGCGCGTTGTGGCGAATCTCAGGATCGTGGGTGTGGTAGTACAACTGCACGCCGATCTTCTGAAGACCCTCGCCCAAGCGGTTCAAGGCCTCGGCCTGGGTCTTCAGCTCAGCGGAGGTCTTGTTCGCGCCGCCGGGCTTGGGTGAAGGATTAGTGGTAATGCCGAGGACTCCAACCTCCTTCGCCCGACAGGCATCGGAGAGCGCCTTCTCAACCGCGACCTCCGCTCGCTCGGGCTCATGAAAATCTCCTCCCGCATAGAATAACGGCGTTGATACTCCGTATTGGGTGGCCAGGGAACTTAGCTTTGCCAACTCCTCATCGGCACCAAACTGGCCGATGGAAAACTCAAGGCTGGGAATCCCTGCAAAGGCCGCGTCCTCAAAAATCCTTTCGAGATTCTCATTGAAGTCAAGGTGCGCTTCCGCGAATTTCTGCACCCACACATAGGTCTGAGCAGCGAGAGAATAATGAACTGGCACTTTTCCTGTCCCTTCTGTTTACAGCGTTGCAGGACCGTCGGTTGCAGATCTCTGAGCGCCCGCGTCCGCGTGGAATGATGGCTCGATTCTACCTTCCAGCGGAAATGGCGTCAACTGGGAGGGTTAAGCACGCTCCACGACAATCGTGTCCGTCCCACTATTTCTGTGCTAAAATGCTGACCACATACTTGCATCGACACACCGCATAACCAATCACTGCCACGGAGTAGAGTGTGCCCCGGAGTTAGTTTAGCGGCTGTCCAAGAACAACTCCGCGTTTTCGTGTGCAAGGACGCTGTTGTGAGACAGTTGCACTGTCGAACCCCGTAGCCTACCGGGTTCGACTCCTGCCTTGCGGGCAGGCGTGCAACTGTCTCACAACAGACAAGACGCGGCGTTATTCTTGGACAGTCCCTTGGTGCGGGGAGAGTCCTCGCCGCAACCCGACGGGTCCGGGCAGAAAGAAGGAGTTACCTCATGGAGTGCACAGACAAATGTCGTCTCAGGCGTAAGAACTGGGCCGTGGCAGCATTCTTTACATTTGCGGCCTCTTGCTCCTTCGCAATGGCACGGGACGGTCTTCCCCCTCCGGCAATCAGATTCTCCTTTGACAAAGAGGATGGCCGACTGAGGGTGGATAGCGGAAAGGTTGAATTGGTGCCAGGTGGTGTTCACGACAAAGCTTTGAAGGTCGGGGATCCGGGGAACCGAGTATTTTGGAAGATACCCGGTTCAGGCTTCGATTGGGAAAAGGGCACCATCTCCTTCTGGTTCAAGCCGATTGACTGGAAGGAACCCCAGAGGTACCGCCATTGGCTTCATACGGTTTCGCCGGCAAGGAAATCCTCGCTGAACCTGGTCGTCCTGAACTTCGTGGACGGGTATCCTTGCTTTCAACTGAAAGATCTGGGGCAAGGGCCAGGCATTCATTGCTGGAATCATTTCAATCTGTGGGAAAACAACCGTTGGTACTTTGTCACCGTCACGTGGAGCCGCCAGGCGCAGGCCGTCTATCTGAACGGCGAACTGGACGAGCGAGGCGGGGGGAAGCAGGACATTTCGCAGGTCCTCCACATCCCCCGGGACCTTTTCGCCAACGGCCTGTTATACATCGGCACGGACGCGAACTGGAAACAATACCCAACGATTGAGACCAGTCTGATGGACGAGCTGGAAATCCGGAATGTGGCCTTGAATGCCGAGCAGGTACGGCAGTTGTACTTCGAGCAGAAACCCACGACTGAGGAACCTACCCAGCGCCCGGCAGCGAGGAGTGTGATGGACTCTGGTCTGCCGCTTCCGGGACGGTCGCGATTGACGGTTCCCCTGGCGGCTTCGGCGCCCAGGATCGACGGTCGAGTAGATGAGAAGGAATGGGCAGACGCGACGTGTTTTTCCGGACTGGTAGACATCGATTCGGGATTTCTTACCGATGAGGATTTTACAGGCTATCTCAAGAGCGACGGGAAGAAACTCTACGTGGCATTTCAGAGGAAAGTCCAAAGCGTCGAGTTGTTGAAGATCAACTACTCCGGAAGGGACTCCGACGTTTACTATGATGACAGTTGGGAATTGTACCTGTATCCGAAGGAGGGCGGCGGAGATTTCTACCAAGCGGTGGTTAACGCCACCGGAGCGATCTTTGACTGGTACAAGGGCGACACCAAATGGAACGGTCACTGGGAGATTGAGCAGCATCTCGAAAGGCCCGACCTCTGGGAAATGGAGTTGGCCATTTCTCTGGAGGAGATGGGCCTGAAAGAGCCAACGGAAGGCGAACTGTTCCTTTTCGGATTCTTCTTCAACCAGAAGACTCCGGAAACTCGGATTCTGGGCTGGACTACGCAGACGGGTATGTTCGCGAATGCCTCGCGTGCAGCGGTCTTGGCGTTCTCCAAAGGTAAGCCCATCGCCGGATTGAGGAACCTGGGGAAGCCCACGGCGGGACTTATTGCTCCCGTCCTTCGAGGTAAAGAAGAGGTCCCGGAAACGAGCATTGAGGTGCAATTACCGAACGGTCAAAAGATATCAAAATCGGTCAGCTCAGGTCAGTTAGGCCAGCCGGTCCAGTTTCCGCCCCTGCAAGGCAAAGGGACCGCCCTTCTGACCGTGACGTCGCCGTCCGGGGCTTCGGTAGAAACCGCTGACTTCTATTACAGCACGGCGGTCCGGTACGACAGTATTCCCATGACTGTCAGGAGCACCAACTACCCCTCCAGTCAGAAGGTGTGCTGGGAAATCAACTACACCGCGTTGGAGCGACCGGACAGGGTCAGGAAGTACCGAGTTGATGTCGGGCCCTGGTCTACGGTTTGTCAGCGGAAGTCGAAACTGCCCTGGGAGAAATTCCAAGTTTCAACCGCGCAGCTCAGCCCTGGTGAATACAAGGCGAGAATAACGCTCCTGGAGGCGAACGGCCAGAAGATCCTCACTCAGAACACGGACTACATCAAAGAAGGCAAAGAGCCCTGGCTGCACAACACGGTTGGCATCAAGAAGGGCTACGTTCCGTCTCCCTATACACCGATGAAGGTTCAAGGCCGAAGGGTCGGCATAATAGGCCGGAAGATGGAGCTGTCAAAGACGGGGCTTCCGGAGCGAATCGAGTCGCAAGGGATGGACCTGCTCAAGAACCCGGTGAGACTGCGGGGGGATCTTAACGGTAAGAAAGTTTCTTTGGAGGCGAGCAAGCCGTTCGCCTTCACGACGGTGCAGCCGGATGATTCAACCGGAACTGCGAAGGTATCCCTGGGGCCCTTGAGCGGTACATTGAAGCAAACGATCAGTTTCGA
>JACQGJ010000395.1 GCA_016199605.1 Armatimonadota bacterium
CCCCAACTACGGACGGCTTTCGAAGTTCTTTGGAGAAGTGGATGGCGACAATTTCAGACGACTGATGCACTTCTTCGTGTCGCAGTTTGACGGGCTCAGCGAGGAACTGAGATCCCTGCCGTTCCACTCGAACTCGCGGAGTTCGCATCCCCCGTCGGACGTGACTGGATTTGCCGCGAGGGTGCTCCCTCCGGACGACTCCGCACTTCAGTTTTCACCTGCAGGCGGCGGTTTGACGGAAGACCCGGAGGCAACGCTTGCTGAACTCTACGAGCGGTATGTTCTGAGGTACGCGGAGAGACCTCACAAACCGAGTAGGAGCGATGAGGAGGTTCTACGTGTGTTCAAACGCCCTCTCGTCGAAAGGCGCTTGCTTGCCAGAATTCGACCCAAGAGAATCGTGACTTCGGATTATGAGCACGAATTCCCGCTGGCGTGGAGAAACGGCCAATTGAACCTGGCAGAGCCGCTTTCCTTTGATCTTGCTGATGCGGGCTATATTCTGGAGAAGGCCAACACGTGGCTTGGCAGGGCATGGAATCTAAAGGAATATGAGGCCCAGGAAGCTTTCACGCTGTATATTCTCTTGGGACACCCTCAAAGCGACCGGCTGCGGGTTCCCTACACAAAGGCCAAGAACATCCTTCACAAGATGCCGTGCAAACATGAGTTGGTTTCGGAGGAGGAAGCTGATGATTTTGCCGGGACCGTCCAACATGAAGTCGGCGTAACCGATCAGGGGGTAGCATAGTCGGTGAATCTTCTCGCCACGCTGGAACCATGCCTGCAAGCCCTGTCCCAGCATTGCGACATCCTCCCGGCTGTCGGGGGCGCGATGGAGCAGATGCTGCAACCGGATGAAGAGGAGCGCGACGATGAGGAGATCACCGGCGGCGAAGGAGTAGTCACTCAGTATGCGGAATCGCCTCCGCCCGGGACCTTTGAAACCCCGATTCCCTGCCCCTCCATTGGCCGCACCGAACAGCACCGCTTCCGGTTCTTTCTAGACGGAGCGATTCGAAGTTACTTCCTCTGCACCGCGCTCGAACGACAACGCGCTGTGCCTGTGACGATGTCGCAGATTGGAGCGGCCTTGCTGCATCATCGCGACGATGGTAGGCTGGACGTTCACGATGTCGCCCCCGAAATCCTATTCCTCCTCGTTGCTGAGGGAAGGTCTCGCGGCGAAGTGGCGCGGTTTACTGCTGCATGGCTTTGCCTGGCTTCCCGTGGGTGGTCCATATTTCAGGACAAGAAGAACCTGTGCCCCGTCTTGTGACACAGGAAGTCAATCAACAGCCACACTCCCGCGATCCCGAATTCTCCAACAACCAAGCCGAGGAAGAACGGCTTCGCCCGTCGAAAGGTGCGGAGGCCCCAGTAGCGCAGAATAACCGTCTTCAGCAGCCAACCGACCATGATGGAAAACCAGAGTTGGATCATCGGCCAGCTTGGACCCATCGCATAGCCGAGGGGATGTAGAGGCCACCAAAGGTACCGCGCCCGCATGAAGGAGATGAACCACGTCATGAGAGCGCCGAACACGATTAGTCCGCGACTCATGGCGGTGGTTTCGTAGGGAGTGTGCATGTAAGAAGTCGCGAAGCTGAAAGTCTGCTGTGGACTGATCGTGAGGAACCAACTCATGAGCTTCACCCCACCGTGTCTGTAGGCCATGGTCAGGAAGGCGATGTAGGAACTGACCACCGCCGTGATGATGGAGAGGCACAACCACGGCAGGAGCTTGCGGGGTCGAATCCCCGAGGACTCGGCGATGCGGTGCGAGTCCATGAGGCTGGGCATCAGAAACGTCCGCAGGTCAAACATGAAGGCTTTCTCGATGAAGCCGAACAGCAACAGGTTCCTCGCTCCCAGGAAGGAACTCCCCATCCACTGGATCATGACATCGGTGGGGCGGAAAGCCTGCACGAACAGCAGCCCGCTCTCGGACACCAACCGCGTCAGCATCAGGGCGAACATGAAGAACAGGACGAACGCGGCGACTGCGAGGTAAACGGGCATCCCCGCGGCGCGGCACCAGAGGCAGAGAATAAGCAGTCCTGCCGCCAAACCGAAGACGGCCAGGCGGAAGGACATGGGTTCCTCCGTGTCGTCCACCTCTTCCGTTCCTGTGAGAGCTTTCCTCAGGACATCCCAGATGTGAAACCGAGCCGACCAGAGCATCCAGGCGGCGACCATGACGAACGCCCCGATCATCTGCAGCGCCGCGTGGGGCTGCGTAGGGTAGCCCGGCAGGGGTTGCAGTTGAACGCCCAGGTAAGTCAGTATCACGCTCTCGAAGATGTAGAAGAAAAAGAAGAACCAGAGGCTGAAAGACAACTCCGAGGTCAGTAGATAGCTGAAACCCACGATGCTGAAGTGCAGGATCACCATGAAGATCCCCATCTGTTTCCAGAGTGGTCCGGTGAAATACTGGTTCAGGGCATAGGCCAACTTGATTTCCGGAATCGCCGGGTAGTAGAAGTGCAGACCGTTGATCGAGTGAACGACCGCCGGAATCGAACAGCCCATCCACATCAACCGGTTGCGAAAGAAGGAAGGGACAGGCGATTCGGCCGATTGGTCTCGCACCATCTCCAGTGGCAGTTGTGCCAGCGGGAAGACGAGGCGGTCATGCTCGATCCAGTGCTTGCGGAGAATCGTGCTGACACAAGTCATGCAAAAGAAGAGAACCAGGGCAGCGAACGTCCACGCAAAGATTGGCACCGCCCACGCTCCCCAGGGGATGTGCTGCCCCGGTTTCAGCCCTTCGTAGAATGCAGTGACTACCGAACGATTTCCGGGAAGCATCCACGCGGGCAAATGGCTGTAGAGAGCGTCGAAGCTGAGTGCTCCGGCAGTCGTTGCCCCGGCCGCGGTCATGGCCTCTTCTACGTTGTATGGGACCATCCACTGCGGAATGTGCTTGAAACACTCCTCCACCCACTTGTTCTCAGGGCTTGAAAAATAGTATGCTCCTGCCAGCGTTGGGAACAGATACTCGGTCAGCCCGAAAGAAGGAATCCCCGCGCCCACAAGCATCATGGCGTAAATCGTTAACAGTTCCTGAGGAGTAAATCCGAGCTTGGTGCCGAATTGATACAGGGGCGTGTTCACTCCGAGGAGCAAAATGGTAAACAGGATGAACACTCCGATAGGCAGATGGCAGCAGGCAATCCACGTCCCCTGCAACACGAGGTCGCAATAGGGAGTGACGACGCCGAGGAGAGCGGTGAAGAGGAGACCGATGAGGACCGCCCGCGGGGTGATGCCTGATGCTTTGGATTGCATGGGGGGAATGATACCTCATGTTAAAGCATGAGTCTATTGCCCAAGGCGTGCCGAAGCAGGCTGTTACCAAACGCCAGCTTGCTTTAGCTTGCTTGTGGGTTAGTTAGCATGATGGTTTAGCAC
>JACQGJ010000396.1 GCA_016199605.1 Armatimonadota bacterium
CGACCTCCTCGACGCTCTGTTCAAAGGCATGGCGTTCCGCAACGCAAAGGTCACAAGTCCCGAAGGCGCGGTTCACTTCGGCATCGGCGCCACCTACGGAAATCGCAAGGGAGCGTGCTGGTCGCTCTGCCCCGAATTCGCCGCGTGCGAGCAGACGCGGTTCAAGACCTGCGGCTATGAACCCTTGAAGTCCCTCAACCAACAAGCCAATTTCGGGCGCTCCCCGGCGCCTCGCAACTTGCTGAAAGAGGGGCACGATAACGGATTTCTCACCTTTGTGCTTGGGGTGAAAGACCTTGATCCCACGGTTGAGTCCGAAGCTCAGCGCGCAATCCTGGAGGGGTTCGTCCAAGCCGTGGGATACAAGCCGCGATAGAGACTGCGGGAGTGACGGCGAATCTCCCGTGGCGGTGATGCTCCTCGAAGCCGCTTGTACGCCCTGCGCGGATCAATACAACGGCATGGCAATTCTATCACCGCGCTGTTGCTTCGCCTGCTCCTCGGGGATGAAGGTGCCGTAGAACAACGCGTTGGAGTCGAGCCAGATCGCGAGCCGCTCCCAGCTTTCCCTGTCCAACTTAACCCCGTGGTGCCCCGCTTTGAGCATCTTCACAAGGCGGCTGTTTCGCGCGCCGAAGCTGTCGGGCGTCGTGTTGACGATGCTCGTCCATACCGGATACCGGTGCACCATTTCCGTCCCGAGGTTCATCAGGGTTTCATACGAGCGGGTGAAGCTTGCAGTGGTTTCGCCAGTGAGTACGAGTCCGCTTTCCGGTTTGGCGCCACCGTGGCAGCGGACGCAGTGTTGGTCCAGGACGGGCTGCACCAGACGGGGAAAGCTCAACGGCGCCGAACCCTCGGGCCCCGGCTGAATCGTCGAAGGAGACCTTCGCACGGCTTGCACTGACCTGCTTTGCGGGCCGACGTTTCTCGGCTCGTGGCACCCGATGCAGGTTAGGGTCTCTCCCTTCCGCAGGTACGTGAGGCTTCTCATGGTCTGCACCGCCATGCCCTGTTCGTCGAGGGCCTGAAAGAGCAGGGGCGTCTCCGCCGGAGCCTTGAAGTGAGCCGACCCGTCGGACTCCACCGGAACGGTTCCCAGCACCATTTTGCCTGTTTCCTGCCCGGCCAATCCCAATCGCGGGACATCGGCAAGGGGTGTTTGCTTCGGAAGCAGGCGCACGACCCGAAGCGCTTTGATGGAATCTGGCGGGATTCTGTCGGTACTGCTGTAAACGTTCAATACGATAAAACGTCCTTCGTTTCGCTCTGCGGGCGCCGCAACCTCCGGGATGATCGGAGGCTTGTGGCGCGTCCTCAGCGGGAGGGGGTCGAGACTCGAAATCGAGATATCACGGTAGATCAGTTCCCTGTTCCCGAACTTGTCCAGGAGGTACAATCCGAACATGCCCGGAGGGTTCGGCCGTCCTTCCGTCTGAATCGGATCAAAGCTGTAGGCTGCGAGATAGTAGGTCTCCGAAAGCGGGTAGGGAGTCTCATAGCAGGTCTGCGGCCAACCTTCCGATTCCGGGAAGGAAACGTCAGGGGTAATGCGCGTCACGGGCTTGAGGCCATCGAGGCCGACACCATTGTCAACAGCAATGATCGATCCTGCTGTGAAGGAGTGGTGCGCGCCCGCGAGAGAAGACACCTTGTGAGTCCCCGGAATCTGTCGAGGGTGGAACGTACAGTTAGGATTGATGGAATTGTTGCCGTAGAAAGCCTGTGGATTCGCGCCTGACGGGAGTGTTGTCCACAGGCTCTGAAAATGCACGGCGTGCCGGTCGACATAGTCCCAGCGGGTGTAGGCAATGCGGCCGTCCTCCAGGACGCTGGGGTTCCACTCGTTCGCCTCATTGAAGGAGACGGTTCGAATACCCGACCCATCCGCGTGCATGAGGTGAAGGGTGTAGAGTGGCACGGGTCGCCCGTGACATCGTCCGTACCCTCCGCGCCGTGTGGAAATGAAAACAACGCGGTCATCGGGAAGATAGCACGGGTCAAAGTCATCGTATTGGCCGCGCGTCAGTTGCCTGAGTCCCGTCCCATCGAGATTGATCTCGTACAGATGATAGAAGGTGTCTTCCGGAGTCTCCACTTTTTCTTGCCGGTAGGCAAAGATCACCTTCCTCGCGTGATATGAAAGCTCCGGCTGGAGAAAGCTGCCCTCGGGCAACTGGTTGCCAACAATGTTTCGCAGGGGGCCGCCCTCCCGCAGCGATTCCAGTGTAAAGATTCCCCCGCCGGGCCGGGCATTGCAGCCAAAGTACTGGTCGCACATGTGGCTGTAGAGGCCGGGGAGGCGCTTGACGAACAGCAACTTGTCGAAACTCAGCAGAGGATTCCGGAAAGCGATGTCCCGCTTGAGGCGATGGACTCGAAGGTAAAGGTCCTCCCACTGCGGATTTCGGATTTGAGAGGAGGGATTGCGGAATCTGTCGGCTTCCTTCTCGAGGGTCAGAAGTTGCTCGGCCTCCTCAGTAAGAAGACTCGATCCTTTGCCCTGCTGTTGGAGGTCTTCAAGGAGCTGTCGCGCCAGTCTGAGGTGCCGGGCGACGGCCTCCACGACTCTCTCCCCACCGTCCGTCAAACCATCCTGCCGCCGCCAGTCCATCTCCACCATGATCTCGTGAGCCGCCCCCGGGAAATCTCTGAGCAGCTTCTCGATGATGGATTGTCTCAGCACCGCGGTATCGGCCCGGGCAAAATAGAACCCGCACGGCCCGCCGCCCTGACAGACTTTCAAGATCAGACGGTTCTCCCCTTCTTTCAGGTTCACCGTCAGGAGCTCCTGGTCGGGAGCGCAAGCGCGAGTGACGTTCTGGGCCAGGAGCTTCTCCCCGTTGAGCCATGCGGTGAGCGTGTCGTCGCTGCCGAGAGAAATCCCGATGCTTGCCGGCCTGGTTGCATGAATAACACGGTACACGTAGACAGCGATATTGTCGTTATCCTTGAAAAGGGAAAGGCTGTTGACCTGACCATCGATGAAACCCTCGCCTTTCTGCCAGCGGATTGCGCTACCCCCCTTCCCGGAATAGCTTTTCCCCAGGTTGATTTCCTTTTCGGGAGGGTACGCGGCCTCGAAGCCCTTGCCTTCCGTGTGATCGAAAGGGCCGATGTAGTACCAGTCCCCCATTGTCAAATCCGCCTGCCTGATCGCCTCTACAGAAGTCTGCCATGTCTCCCGCCACGTAGTCCTTTTCACATAAGGCACAGTGGATTCCGCAAACAGGTTTTCGGCCCTGGCCGTGAGGAGGGCGACCACCATCAGGAGCTCAACGAGTAGTAAACCTCGACACCTTCTTCTTACACCAACCATTTGCTCTTGCCTCCCGGAAACGCAGAGTGGGCGTATTATCACAGCGTGAGGACGGATCGTCAACTATTCTCGTGCGCGTGGTGTGCATTTTCCAAGATGAGGTTTGGCTACTGTAGTGAAC
>JACQGJ010000397.1 GCA_016199605.1 Armatimonadota bacterium
AAGCCATCGCCGGTGTTGACTGGCTCCAGCCTCGCGCCATCAAACCGGATTGCGGAAACTCGCCCTACATCTTCTCTTTCCTCTTCAACGGCGCGCAGAAGGGAATCGAGATGGAGGACTTCAAGCAGGCGCTCTTCGATACCGGCGCGATGTTCAACCTCGGCTTCACTCAGGTTCCTGCCTACAAATACAAGCTCTTCAAACAGCCGATGGCTTACCAGAACAAAGGCTGTCCGCTGCATGACTGCAATTACTACAAAGGGAACTACGAATACCATGACGGACTTTGCCCGACGGCGGAAGCGCTCCTGCCCCGGCTGGTCAACTGCAACTGCATGATCGCTGAGGAGGAAGCCAAAACGGTGGCGGACGCGCTGCGGGAGGCGATTGCCAAAGTCGGAGGCTCGTGATGGGCGACCTCAGCAAGCTTACTTCGGAGAATTCTGAGCGGATTCTCGACATCGTCGCCGAACTTCAGCCGGTGGACGCGAGCCGCGTGCAGTCGGAGCTTTCCAGCCGCCACGGTGTCACCGCCGATCTTGAGCAGGTGATCAAGTATATGGAATGGCTGCGGAGCAGCTTCCCGCGCAAGCTTGCCCATGCCGGACCGAGCTTGTGGAACGTGGTCGATCTCGGGTGACTGGCTTGGCGGGGCATGAGGGTCCTCCTTCACCAGAGATTCCGACGAGTCTTGAGGTCCCCGAGACCTTGCAGGTAGACGGGTGAGCCAGTCAACGGCAGGACCACCTTCCCCCCTTTGGCGGTGAGGGTTTGTCCGTTTCCCATGAGGTCGGTGACGACCACTTGCCCCGCGGCGGGTAGCTCCACCGAGACGGGTTGCCTCCACCTTGCCACCCACGGTTCTCCCGGTTTCCGGCTGTCCTTCTCGTACTTCTCCGTCGGCCACCAGGGAAGATCGGTTTCGTGTTTTTCCCTGTAAGACCAGAGGACGTCGAGGTGCTTTCCATTCAGCTTGAAGCGCACACCGTAAAGGTCCTCCGCACCGAGGTCGAGGCGACCTTCATACCCCGCTCCCTCAAGTTGCTCGGTCATGGCGCCGTAGGCAACGTAGCCGGGCTTGGGTGTCAGGTCGGTGTGGACGATGCCGAAGTTGTATTCCTGGTCGTCCGGCTTCTGACGCTGCCCGAACCAGACGCCATCCTGGAATTGATACCACTCTGTCACCCGGACGCCCAAGGCGAGAGACGCGACATAAGTCCGCACCAGATAGTCAGCAGAGGTGCGGACATCGAGCGCGGTGCGATCCGGCGCCGTCGGGGCGTAGACTTCGGTGATCCAGACTTCTTTGCCGCCAGCGTTCTTCGCAGCTTCGAGAGCATCGAGCATCTGTGATCGAAAGACCCAGCCGCGCCAGCCCTCCCAGAACTCCGGCGCTCGTGGGTGACTGCCGGGATGTACGGACAGCATGTCCGCATACTTCATCCCTCCCGCCGCGACGAACGCATCGAGCCATTCCTTCCCCACTCCACCCAGTCCCATCGTCATGACTTTGCACTCAGGGAACACCTCGCGAGCGACCTCATGCACGTGTCGCAGCATCTTCTCGACGTACTCCGGCCCGGTGGCGCTGTAGTTCAGCTCGTTGCCGATCTCGATGTAGGGCGTGACCCACTTGAACCGCAAGAGAGTTGCGCGGAGCTTCTTCTTGAATTCTTCAAGCTCCGCGGGTTTGGGCACTTCAGATCCGAGCTGAGCGTGAAAGGACATCCCATACTTTGAGACCAAGGCTACGCGTTCACGACACCGCCGTTCGTCGTCCTCGTTGGGATCGGACTTCAACGGGTAGGGAGACATGCGCAGCCAGCGCACCCCGATTCGCTGCGCTAACTTCAGCACGTCCTCGAGCGGCTGCTGGTCGGGATAGACCTCTGGACTTGCGATGAGTCCTGCGAGACCAAAGACAGATTCGGGCTTGGGGGAGGACAGCGTTCGTTGCGGCAGGATGCCAAAGGTCGTGCGGTCAAACCACGTTGAGGTTCCCACTCGCAGCGTGGCGTCCAGGAAGAGCATCCCTCTTTGCGCCTTCGGGACCGCCACCGGCACGGTGCGCTCCTCAGCGGGTGACAATCGAAGGTTCTCGACTCTCCCAGTGAGACGCCTGCCGTAGTAGTCCCACACCTTCAGGTCGAGCGATCCCTGCCGTGGTTCCCCCGTGACGTTCTTCAGCCGTAACCGGAAGCGGATCGTCTCGCCCGGTGCGAAGAGATTTCCGAGATGATCCGTGGTCACACACAGGGAGATCGGGCGTCCTGCCGCCTGAGCAGCAAGATCGGCCCGCGCTCCCAGGTCCGCGATTCCTTTGTCACGCGGAGAGAGAACGAACAGCGAGAACTCATACACTGTCTCGGAGGATGCCCCGTCAGGTATCCCGCCGGCCATGAATCCGGTTCGCTGGAGGTTGTTCCCGTAGATCCAGTCGGGATCATAGGCAGCAGTGACAAAAATGAGCCTCGTGTCCTTCAGCAACACCTCGCGAAGCTGGCACTCGGTGTCGCGGTAGGGAGTGTCGCCCTTAACCTCGTAGGGTTTATCTCCGGTCGGCCTGACAAACTTCGTCACCGTTGCAGTCCGGGCCTCCTTCACCGGCTGGGCGTACTCGATTCTGAGCCCTGTCGTCCAGCCATTGAACGGCTTCTTCGGGCCGGTGTAGCGGATCATCCATTTCATGCGGACATGACTGGGGCGCTGTTCAATGTCCGCGGCGACAACAGCGTCTTTCGCCGCTGGACCGTCGAGAGCGAACTCGACATGCAGCGCCTTCCCCTCACCCCTCGAACCCTGTGGGTTCGCACCCTCTCCCACTTGGGGAGAGGGCAGGGCGAGGGGGAGACCCGCGGTGCGAAAGGCGGGACCGTCAGTGAAGTTGGCTTCATAGCGCAAAGACTTGATGACGGAGAGGTCTTTGCCCGTGGCCTTGCGATCCAGCGCTATTCCCGAATCGGTTACCCTCAGAGCATAGGGCGATGCCCCAAGGACGGGAGGGAAGGTGAGACCCCACAGCGACAATGCCAGGAGGGCAGGCGTCTTCATTCCGGGAACCATGGGTACTCTCCCGTGATGACAGTCAATCGGTGGTGAAGACAGGAAAGGCATTAGAGAACGTGTCGTAGTAAACCCAATTACTTGAGAGCGAGGGCGGCGCTCGCACTATCGTCTGGTGCTTGCATTGAGAATGGTTAGACCGACAATCTCGCTATACTCGTTAAGGAGGAGAATCCCCTGTTGTGAGACAGTTGGACTGTCGAACCCGATAGCGTACGGGGTTCGACAGTCCAACTGTCTCACAAC